>CAISUR010000514.1 GCA_903888655.1 uncultured Bacteroidota bacterium
ACGGTTTTACAGATTTTGGTTTCTTCTTGTAAATAAATTTGGGTATTTCTAGCAATACGCGCCGAGAAATCGGTTGGTAAAGCAATCGCTTCATCCAAGGCATTGGTGTGTAAGGATTGGGTTCCACCAAAAGCCGCTGCCGCTGCTTCAATTGCAGTTCGAGCCACATTATTAAATGGATCTTGTTCTGTTAAACTCCAACCCGAAGTTTGGCAGTGTGTACGCAAGGCTAACGATTTTTCGTCTTTCGGATGGAATTGTTTTAGCAATTTGGCCCACAACATTCTACCCGCACGCATTTTGGCAATTTCCATAAAATGGTTCATACCAATGGCCCAGAAAAAGGAAAGTCTTGGAGCGAACTCATCAATTTTCATTCCGGTTGCCAAACCAGTACGAATGTATTCCAAACCATCGGCTAGGGTATAAGCCAATTCAATATCGGCAGTAGCACCCGCTTCTTGCATGTGGTATCCCGAAATAGAAATGGAGTTGAATTTTGGCATGTTTTTGCTGGTATATTCAAAAATATCCGCAATGATTTTCATAGAAGGTGTTGGTGGATAGATATATGTATTTCTAACCATAAACTCTTTTAGAATGTCGTTTTGGATGGTTCCCGAAAGCAATTCGGGTGCTACACCTTGTTCTTCTGCCGCCACGATGTAGAATGCCATAATAGGCAAAACCGCACCGTTCATGGTCATCGAAACCGACATTTCTCCTAAAGGAATTTGGTCGAATAATACTTTCATATCTTCTACAGAATCGATGGCAACCCCGGCTTTTCCTACGTCGCCCACCACACGTTCGTGATCGGAATCGTAGCCTCTGTGTGTTGCTAAGTCGAACGCAACAGACAACCCTTTTTGTCCGGCAGCAAGGTTTCTTCTGTAGAAGGCATTACTTTCTTCGGCGGTTGAGAAACCTGCATATTGACGAATGGTCCAAGGACGACGCACATACATAGTAGCATAAGGACCGCGTAAGTTGGGAGCAAAACCTGCTCCAAACTCTAAATGTTCCATTCCTTGAATATCTTCTTTGGAATAGATTGGTTTTACTTCGATGTTTTCAGCCGTATGAAAAGTAACTGAATTATTTTGTTTTGGAGTTTCCTTTTTGGAATTTTCCAAAGTGATATGTTGGATGTTTTTTCTCATAGTTTTAAAAACTATTTAGGGTATTTTTTTGAATTTTTTGATGTGTGAAAACAAGAAAGAATCTTTATTGTTTTACCTTTTTCATCAAACACATAGAACAATAAAAAAGGAAATATTTTTAATGGAATTGCTCTATAATTTTTATGTTTAATTTGATAATTTGGATTTAATTCAAGTCTGTTATAGGTTTCAGTTATTTCTGAATAGAATCGAAAAGCAAGATTTATATTTATTTCTGCATAGTACTCCATTGCATTTTCAATTTCATCTTGGGCTTTTTTAGAAACAATAATATTAAAAGCCATATTTCTCTTTTATTCTATTCAAAGATTCAGATGATTTTATGTATTCTGATTCGGGTTCATTCACTCTGTCGTCTAAAAGTTTGATTTGACTTTCTGAAAGTTGAAAGTCAATGTCATTTTTTGCTAAGATGATTACTTCTACTTCATCAGCGATAAAATCTTCAGGCAACGTTATGTTTACTTGATTATTTTTGACTTTTACAAATTGTCTTATTGCTTCCATTTTTCTTTTTTGTTAAAATTATAAAGCTATTCAGTTGCTAAACGCTCTTGCTCTAATTTCTCAGCCAATCGTTTTTCAATGATAGGGGTGATTAACGTTTTGCGTGGATTTTGTTTTACGAACGGATACAATTCTAAATCGTCTTTCATGCGGTCGTTTTTGTTCGGATATTTATTGGTTCCTAACAAAGTTTCTTTTCCGCTATCAAATAAATCCTGTTCTTTTTGAGCACTTTCGCTAATTTTTCTTTGGATGGTTCCTTCCATCAATTGCGTAATTAATCCACCATTGGTTTCAATATCTTTGAATAACAATAACGCTTTTTCTGCCAATTGTTCGGTCAAATTTTCAATATAATAGGCGCCATCTGCTGGATTGTTGACTTTATCGAAATAACTTTCGTGTTTCAATACCAACAATTGGTTTCTTGCTATTCTATCACCAAATTCGTTGTCTTTGTGGTATAGAGCATCGTAAGGTAAATTGGCAACGGCATTAGCTCCTCCCAAAATAGCACTCATACATTCAGTTGTGGTGCGCAACATGTTTACATTATAGTCGTAAATAGTTTTGTTGCGTTTGGTAGGTGTGGCAATGATGTTGCAATCGAAGTTGTGGTGATACTCTTTTGCTAAAGTGTTGAATAAAATGCGCAACGCACGCAGTTTAGCAATTTCAAAGAAGTAATTCGTTCCAACTGCTACTTCAATGGTTAATCCTCCCCCAGCCCCTCCAAAGGAGGGGAGTCTGTTGAAATATTCGTTTACATGTGCTAGTGTATAGGCTAATTGTTGTACCATATTGGCGCCGGCGTTTTGATAAATTCCTGCATTAATGCTTAAAAAATTTACAGACGAAGCCGCTGCAATAGTGTTTAGTTTTTCGATATCACTTTCTAAACTTTCAAACCAATTTCCGTCTTTGGTTAATTGCCCGATGGGATCTATTAGCAGGATGAATTTGGCTTGATGTTTGGCGGCAAAATCACTTAGTTTGGCCGCGTAATCGATGGAAAGAAAGGGCAAATGAAAATAATATGTGGTTTCCTTTATAGGAAGGTTTTGCATTAAATCGTCAATGGAAACGGTTTTGTTTTCGATAGTAAATCGGATGCTTTCTGCTCCACGATGAAGCGAATCTAAGGCACGTTGGTTTGATTTTTTAACATCATGAACGAAAATGTTTTGAAGGATTGTAAACGCATGTTCAGGTGCGTTACTATCTAGTTTTACTTCAAATTCATCGATGTGATAAAAAGGTTTTACTTTGATGCCTTCTTGACTTTCCCAAACGAGTGTTTCGTTATAGTCGGCTCCTTTGAGTTCATATTGAATTTGTTGTTTCCATTGTTTGGAACTAACGGCTTCAAATTCTGAAAAAAGATTGTTGGTTGTACTCACAATTGTATTGCTTTTTTATTATTTCAAATTTAGTTTAAAAATATTTTTTAAACGAAAAATAGATTGATTTTTTGCAAATTAGATATATACTTTTTTGAAAGCACTTCGACTGTGCTCCGTGTGACATAGCGTAATTAATTGGGTTTATTTTTAAAAATTAATTACTTTTAAAACGTAAAATCTAGTCTAAAGTTTACTAAATAGCCCTGATGGGAGCGACTACCTTGTAGTGCGGACAGCAGGAATTGCCATTAGAAAAATGCCTACTGTTTCGCTGCTGCTAAACTATCTTTAATTCGGTCATCTTCAATATCAATGATGTAGATATCTTCGCTATCTTTTTTCATATAATATTTTTCGCGTGCGTATTTTTCGGTCTGATCGGGGTTTTTTAGATTTTTGATGCTTTGCTCGTCTTTGGCTATTTCTTCTTTGTAATATTTTTTATTGTCTTCCAATTCATTAATTTGCTTGTTTAACGAACGTTGATCCCACAGAGATTGGTTGTCCAGAAAGAGCATCCATATTATGAAAAATATCAAAACCAAGGTATATCTATTTCCTAAAAATTTAAGAAATGGATAGTTTGCAGTAAGGTTTTGAAACCATTTTTTCATTTTAACTTATTGTAAAAATTAGGTAAGACGTTGATTAATAACGGCACGAACTACATCAATAGCTACCGTATTGTATTTGTCATTAGGAATAATTATATCAGCAAATGCTTTGGTAGGTTCTATGAACTGCTGGTGCATTGGTTTTAGCGTAGTTTGATAACGATTTAAAACTTCCTCCATATCGCGACCACGCTCTGCAATATCACGTTTTAGGCGGCGAATCAATCGTTCGTCAGAATCCGCATGAACGAAAACTTTTACATCAAACATTTCGCGTAGTTCGGGATTGGTAAGTATCAGAATACCTTCTACAATCATCACTTTTCTAGGATGTGTGCTTATGGTATCATCAGTTCTATTGTGTGTGACAAATGAATAAACGGGTTGGTCGATTGTTTTTCCGGCTTTTAAATCTTTTAAATGTTGCACTAAAAGTTCGAAGTCTATGGCTCTTGGATGATCAAAATTAATATTGCTACGTTCTTCATAGCTCATACCAACATTTTGTTTATAATAGGAGTCTTGAGAAATAATTCCAACTTCGGTCTCCGGTAATTCATTCATAATTTGGTGAACTACAGTGGTTTTTCCTGAACCTGTTCCGCCGGCAATTCCAATAATGAGCATGTTTTATGTTTAGTTTTGGTTTGGACAAAAATAGAATAAAAAATCAATATCAATTACAATTTCAAAAATCAATTTCAAAAGTCAAATTCAAAAATCAAAAATCAATTTCAAAAGTCAATTTCAAAAGTCAATAAAAATAAATTTGGTGCCTTTGTGTCTTTGTGGCAATTTTTAAAACTTTTCGAAAACACCCAAACCGAATAGAGCAAAATCGTATTTGACCGGGTCGTTTGGATCAAGATTTCGGAGGTTTGTGTCTAATTCTAAAAGTGCTTTGGCATCATTTTGTTTGCGTGTCAATAAATCTAATTTTCTAGCAACATTTCCAGAATGGACATCTAACGGGCAAGAAAGAGCCGACATAGGAATGTTTTTCCATAAGCCAAAATCAACGCCTTTGTTGTCGTTGCGGACCATCCAACGGAGGAACATGTTTAATCAGTCAATTAAGGTAGTAGCTATTAAACCTTCATTTATTTACCTTTGCCTATAAATAAAGAGATAATGAATAATATTGAGTTGAAGGAGTTTTTGGATTCAAAAGTGAATCAATACAACAATATTGATTTTATTGAACCCGACCCAATAAGTGTTCCACATCGTTACACTTCAAAAGAAGACATTGAAATTGCAGGTTTTTTAGCCTCTAGCATTGCATGGGGAAATCGTAAGATGATTACTAAAAATGGACATAGAATGATGGACTTATTAGGTAATTCCCCTTATGATTTTGTGATGAATCATTCTGACAACCAACTAGAAAATTTAGATGGCTTTGTTCATAGAACATTTAACGCTACAGATTTTAAGCACTTTATTTTGGCATTAAAGCATATCTATACTTTTAAAGGCGGTTTAGAAAATATTTTTATTCAATATCAAACAGACGATTCTCTTCAAGATGCTATACACAAATTAAATCAAATCTTTTTTGATATTCCACACCAATCAAGAACTAGAAAACATATAGCTGACCCATATAAAGGTAGTGTTGCTAAGAGGTTAAATATGTGGCTCAGGTGGATGTGCCGAAAGGACAATAAAGGCGTAGATTTTGGAATTTGGAATATTTATCCATCAAAACTTTCTTGTCCGCTTGACGTTCATTCTGGAAATGTGGCTCGCAAATTGGGGTTACTTAATAGAACTCAAAATGACACTAAAGCATTGCAGGAGCTTGATAATTCATTAAGATTATTTGATGATTCCGACCCAGTAAAATATGATTTTGCACTTTTTGGATTAGGAATTTTTGAAGGATTTTAATCAAATTTGATGTAATTTGAAACATCAAGTTTTATTGTTTGGTGCATAGATGTTGACGATTCTGTTCCAACAAATCCAATAAAATCAGAATCATTATACTTTATCCCTCTGAAATCATAAATATCTTTGAGTTCTTGAATGTCTTCTTCAAGTTGTTCAGGTGTTGTTGCACCATTTCTATAATATAGTAACCATTCCCAATTCAATGCTATCCAATTTGTCATAAAAATTGAAGTTTCATCAAACCCTTTATAATTGATTGATATTAAATAGTAGCCAGATTTAACTTGCTTATAATGTTTGATAGTAATATTTTCTATTATTGAATGAATTAATCTTTTAGTATCTTCAAAACTTGCTGTTATATAATATGAATTGATACTGTTGTTCAATCTGTTCTTAATAAATTCATTGTTTGATTCTTGAATTTGCATCTTAACAGTTTCGATATTTTGAGTTAAATTTTCAACATCTCTCTTCGCTTGTTTGTATTTATCCAATACAGATAAATCATTAGAAAGGTCTTCATCTTCTGACCATAAAAGGTATCTAGTTTTTAACTTATTTTTTTTAATAAGTTCTTCTTCATATTTTTTCAATTGAGTTTTTAATGTAATGCTTTGTTCTTCATTTACGGGCAATTCACTTAGTAAACGTTGAAGATTTTTATCAAGGAACAAATGAGTTATTATAAAGTTTTCAAGTTTAGTAATACTGATTCCTCGACTATCTGGACACTTTCCAATTTGTTTAC
>CAISUR010000515.1 GCA_903888655.1 uncultured Bacteroidota bacterium
AAAAAATTAAAATTCTTATTAATAATTTTTTTCTTACTAATTTTTCGTACGATTTTTATTTTAATGAAACGGGAAAGCTATTTTGTTAAATTTGTTGATATTATAAAATAATGACTACTAAAACCTATAACAAAACCAATTTCCACAACCATACTTTTTGCATTTTTCAAGAAGTGAGTTTAGATGAAATTCAAGAATTGTATTTAAACTACAAAAGTAAATCGGGTAGTTGTTATTATTTTACTACAATAGGTGTGTATCGATTGTCCAATCATTGGGGTAGGGCAGCCAATTGCAAATGGAGATTAGTCAAGAGCAATGTCAATAGCAATGTCAAAAGCAATAATAAAAAAACGAAATTAGGATTTGCTCATTGGAGTGATTTTTATCCTGATAATGATTATGAAAAGCTTTATTTTATAGATGTTGATTATGATACAAAAACGGTGCAGTTTTATCACAAACAAAGCCAAGAATTCTCTTTAGGAAAAGTGCTAAGAACTGCATCAGAAACGATAAAGCTCATCAAGCAAATAAGAACGCTATTTGATGAAACCGCTTGGGTAAAATATCTAAAAAGTGAAAATATAGAAGTATTTCGAAAAGAGATTATTGAGGAATTAGTGAATACCAACAAAACGTTTCAAGAAGTAAGAAAAGAATACTTACAAAACTAAAGTCTATTTTCTATATTTTACACTTTTGTGTAAACCTATTTCAGGACAAGACACTTGATGACCTCCTAAAATGTAAATACAATAAACACCATAAAATAGTTCTGTCTCAACTGTTTCTTGAATGTTAAATTTAATACTCATATTTTGTTTTAAATAAAAAACTTATTTAAAATACAACCAATAACTGAAAACCTACAACTGAACCTACCTCGAATAATTCGGTGCTTCTTTCGTAATTGTTACATTATGTGGGTGGCTTTCGCCAATACCACTGGTAGTGATTCTAACAAAACGTCCTGTTTCTTGTAGTGTTGGAATGTCTTTAGCTCCACAATATCCCATTCCAGCTCTTAATCCACCAACGAATTGTTGCATACTTTCGTTCAACTCTCCTTTGTAAGGAACACGGCCAACAATCCCCTCAGGAACTAACTTCTTAATATCGTCTTCTACATCTTGAAAATAGCGATCTTTCGACCCTTCTTGCATGGCTTCAACAGAACCCATTCCGCGATAGGATTTGAATTTTCTTCCCTCAAAAATAATGGTTTCGCCCGGAGATTCTTTGGTACCGGCTAATAATGAACCTAACATAACACAATCGGCTCCAGCTGCAATTGCTTTTGGAATATCTCCGGTGTATCGAATACCGCCATCAGCAATCACTGGAACTCCCGTTCCTCGCAATGCTGCAGCAACTTCTAAAACAGCAGAAAACTGCGGAAAACCCACTCCTGCCACCACACGAGTAGTACAAATTGACCCTGGTCCGATACCTACTTTTACTCCATCAGCACCATTTTCAACAAGATATAAAGCAGCTTCGGCTGTGGCAATATTTCCAACAATCACATCAAGATTTGGGAATTTTGTTTTTACTAATTTCAATACATCAACTACACCTTTGGTATGTCCGTGAGCTGTATCAATAACCACTGCATCTACACCTGCATTTACTAAAGCAGTAGCTCGCTCAATTGCATCGGCTGTAACTCCAAGTGCGGCAGCCACGCGCAAACGTCCAAATTTATCTTTGTTTGCCACTGGCTTTTGTGCTAATTTGGTAATATCGCGAAAGGTAATTAATCCGACTAATTTATTATTTACATCTACTACAGGTAATTTTTCAATTTTATTTTGTTGTAAAATCCCTTCTGCTTCTTGCAAAGTTGTTCCTTCGGCTGCCGTAACTAAATTTTTAGAAGTCATTACTTCCAAAATAGAACGCGAGTTGATTTTTTCAAAACGCAAATCTCTGTTAGTGACAATTCCATTTAATATTCCTCTTTCATCAACCACCGGAATACCACCAATGCCATGTTCTTTCATGAGCATTTTAGCATCTCCAACAGTTGAATTCAAGGGTAAAGTAACAGGGTCGATAATCATTCCTGCCTCAGCACGCTTTACTTTTCTAACTTTTGCTGCTTGTTGCTCAATAGTCATATTTTTATGCAAAACTCCTATTCCGCCTTCTTGCGCCATTGCAATGGCCATCGAACTTTCGGTAACGGTATCCATAGCCGCTGAAACAACAGGAACATTCAATGCAATATTTCTAGATATTTTTGATTGAATATTGACTTCGCGTGGTAAAACTTCGGAATAATTAGGGATGAGCAATACATCATCGTAAGTAAGACCTTCGCCAACGATTTTAGTAGTGTGTGCTTTCATTGCAATTTGTAGTTGTAGTTAAATTGCGTGCAAATATAGTAAAAAAAGTGAATAAGTGATTTGTGAATAACAATTAGTGAGAAGTAAGCAAACTTGGTTAATTCATAAATAAATTCTGAATTGAGTTTAAATCGTTTTTTTTTTGTGATTTACTCATCATTAAATACTCATCACTATTTATTAAAAAATCAATGATATTCTCCAAACAATCGTGAAGCCACATTATAAGCACTTTCAAAACTCATAGGACTTGTTCCCGTATCAGCTTTTTGCTGGGTAAAAAAAGACAGCATTTTTTCGGTAGGCATGTTTCCCGTTAAATCATCTTTTGCCATTGGACAGCCACCAAAACCTTGAATTGCTCCATCATACCTGCGACAACCTGCTTTATAAGCTGCATCAATCTTTTCAAACCATTTATCGGGAGTGGTATGAAGGTGCGCTCCAAATTCGATATGAGGATATTTTGGAATTAAATTATAGAACAAATAGTTTATTACTTCGGGTGTTGAACTTCCAATAGTATCCGAAAGCGATAGTATTTTTACCCCCATCGTAGCTAATTTTTCGGTCCATTCGCCGACTACATCTACATTCCATGGGTCACCATATGGATTTCCAAATCCCATTGAAATATAAGTTACTACTTCCTTATTGGATTTATCAGC
>CAISUR010000516.1 GCA_903888655.1 uncultured Bacteroidota bacterium
AAAATGGTAAAATTATCTTTAAAGGAAAAGGAAAATTAGATAAAGGAATATATTCATTAATTAGCCAACAAAAAAGTGTCTATTTTGATTTTTTTATAGATGATAATACACAAAATTTAGAACTTAAAAATGATTTGGGAGTTACAAATATTGAAGGCTTAACGGCAGTTAACTCAAACCTCGAAAATGATTTCTTTGACTATATAAAATACATTGGTAAACAAAATAAAGATTTTGTAGACTACAAAGCTGGTATAAAACTATTGTCAAAAAAAGATACTCTTGATTTAAACAATAAACAAAAAGAATTAGATGAGAAAATTCGAGTATACGAAACAAGTTTTTTAAATAAATCTAAAGACACCTATATCGGAAGTGTATTAAATCTGAAAATGGAAAAAGTATTGAAAGACGTTCCAAAAGCATCCAATGGCAGACCCGATAGTCTAGCTGTGTATAAATATTACAAAAATCATTATTGGGATGGTGTTGATTTTCAAGATATAGCTACAATAAGAAATCCGTTTTTCTATTCCAAATTAAAAAAATATTTTGAAAATGCAGTAGTCACTCATCCCGATTCTGTTAGCGTTGAAGTTGATAAAATATTAGGCAAAACTAAAGAAGGTAGCTTAATGTACAAATTAATACTTGCTAATTTGACTTACACTTATGAATCAACAAATATCATGGGATTTGACAAGGTATTTGTGCACATTATCGATCGATATTTCAAAACAGGAAAGGCTACAGGAATCTATGATGATGAGGAAGTCGTAAAGAAGATAATTACCCGGGCGGAATTATTAAGACCATTACTAGTGGGCGCAGTGGCTCCTGATTTATCTATGATTAAAGCAACAGATTATGAAGTCATGAAAAAAATGGGATTTGAAAATGCCAAGAATAGTGAAGAAGTTACCAAAGTATTTTACAATAATGCGGCTGAAATAAACAAACGATTTTTGCACCTCCATTCTGTAAATGCGGACTACATAATTCTGGTCTTTTGGGATGTAGATTGTGGTCATTGCCAGAAAGAAATTCCAAAACTAATTGAATTATATAACAAACTAAAGAAAGAAAATAAAGACGTAAAAGTATTTGGTGTTTATACGCTACATGAAGGTGAAAAATACTTAAAATACATTGACGAACATAAACTTAATGATTGGATAAATGTTTATGATGGAGCTCATTATAATAACGTATTGGTAAAATATGACGTATATTCAACCCCCGTAATATATGTTTTAGACAAGAATAAAATTATCAAAGCAAAACGAATTGGCGTTGAGCAAATTGAAAATATTATTAAAGAAATGGACAAAGAATACAAAAAAACAAAATAGGACTGCCCTAATTTTAAAATATGCCTAGAGAAATTCAGACACAAGTTTCACCAGAAGTAGCTCACGATGAATTAGAGTTTAAAGAACACATCGCCAAACTATTTCATATATCAGTTAATGAAATTCTTAAAGTTGTTATTTTAAAACGTTCTATTGATGCACGACAAAAGGCAATAAAATTCAACATTAAGGCATCTGTATATTTTTTTGGAGAGACTTTTACGGAACAAAAAATACTTCTTCCAGACTATAAAAATATTTCTAAAGCTCAAGAAGTAATTATTATAGGCGCCGGTCCAGCAGGACTTTTTGCCGCACTTCAGCTAATAGAATTAGGATTAAAACCTATAGTGTTAGAACGAGGAAAAGACGTGCGAGGTCGTCGAAGAGATTTGAAAGCGATTAATATTGATCACCTAGTCAATGAAGATTCTAACTATTGTTTTGGAGAAGGAGGAGCAGGAACGTATTCCGATGGCAAATTATATACCCGCTCCAAAAAAAGAGGTGATATTGATAGAATTTTAAACTTATTAGTAGGTTTTGGAGCCTCTCCAGAAATAATTGTAGAAGCACATCCACACATTGGAACAAACAAACTACCACAAATCATTCAAGATATTAGAGAAAAAATTATTGAATGTGGAGGCGAAGTTTTGTTTGAAACTCGTGTTGTTGATTTTATTATAAAAAATCAAGAAATTCAGGGAGTCATAACTCAAAAAGGAGTTATTTTTTCTGCCAATAAAGTAATTCTTGCCACTGGACATTCTGCTCGTGATATATTTGAATTATTACATAAGAAGGGGATTTATATAGAGGCAAAACCTTTTGCAGTAGGAGTTAGAGCAGAACATTCACAAGAATTAATTGATAAAATTCAATATAGCTGTGATTTCCGTGGAGATTACCTACCTCCTGCACCCTACTCTATTGTAAAGCAAGTAAACGGTCGAGGGATGTATTCCTTTTGTATGTGCCCAGGTGGTGTAATTGCTCCATGCGCAACAAGCCAAGCGGAAGTAGTTACTAATGGTTGGTCTCCATCTAAACGTGATCAAAACACGTCCAATTCTGGTATTGTTGTTGAACTTAATCTGGAAGATTTCAAACCTTTTTCAAAATTTGGTGCATTGGCAGGAATGGAATTTCAAAAAGCAATTGAACAAAAAGCTTGGCATTTGGCAGGAGAAACTCAAAAAGTTCCAGCTCAACGTATGCTAGATTTTACGCAACACAAAATTTCAACATCAATTCCAAAGACATCATATGTTCCTGGAACAACTTCAGTAGAAATGGGAGAAGTTTTTCCAGGATTTCTGACTCAAATAATGAGAGATGGCTTTTTAGAATTCGGAAAATCAATGCGAGGTTATTTGACCAATGATGCAATTATTCATGCGCCAGAAAGCAGAACATCTTCTCCAGTTAGAATTCCAAGAGACCATGAAACATTAGAGCATGTTCAAATTAAGGGCTTATATCCTTGTGGTGAGGGAGCTGGTTATGCTGGCGGCATAATATCTGCAGCCATAGATGGAGAGAAATGTGCTCTTAAGATCGCACAATCAATAGGATGATTTCCCAACTAATAATACTTTGATCTTATTGACCTCTATAAAACAAAACTGTACTAAAGGTTTTAATAACAATATTGATATCAAGGAAAATGCTTCGGTGTTTGATATAATACAAATCATATTGAAGTTTTACCAGACTATCTTCAATAGAATCCCCATAAGAATAATTCACTTGAGCCCAACCTGTCAATCCTGGCTTGATAACATGTCTAGTTTCATAAAATGGCATTATATCTGCAATTTCATTAACAAAAATTGGTCGTTCAGGTCTTGGTCCTATAATAGCCATTTCTCCTTTTAAGATATTTAAAAATTGTGGAAATTCGTCTAATCTAGTTTTCCTTAATATTTTACCAAAAGAGGTAATTCTAATATCATTTTGAGCAGCAAAAACAGCTCCATTTTTTTCAGCATTTTCAACCATAGTGCGATATTTATATATTTTAAATATCTTACCATTTTTTCCAACTCTTTCTTGTGTGTAGAATATAGAACCTCTATTACCGATAAGATTACCGATAAAAATTAACGGAAAAAATAATAACCCAAAAGCCAATCCAATCAATGAGAAAATAATTTCTACAATCCTAATAACCAAAAGATATAAATGATTTTGATTGCTTCTACTAAAAGGAAAATATCGATAAAAATCTCTAGAAACATATTGTACAGGAATACGCTGCGTAATCGCTTCATATACTTGGGTATATTCTCTAATTATAAATCCATTCTCTAGAAGATGAATCAATTGATTGTATAAATCAACTGTAATTCCATCCGTTTTTTGAGAAGCAATGACCAGCTCTGATATGGAGTTATTACTTACAAAATTTTCTAAATCTTTAGGATTAATATTAATTATTGAATTTATTTTAATGGTAGAATCTCCGTCCTTATCAGAATTCACAAAAGCAACAATTTTATAATGAGGATCGGCATCTTCTAATCCAGAAATAAGTTCAATTAACTGGTCGCTGTCACAAACTAAAATTGCATTTTTAACAAATCTATGAGACGCTAAAAATTTTACATAAAAAATTCTCCAAATAAGTAATGCACCGAAAATACCAAAAAAGAAAAAGACTATTTGAAGTCTATTTGTTGGTAAGAAAGGAGTGTAAATTGGGGTTAATAAGTATATCAATACTGTTGTCGAAGTCGTTAAAATAATACTTCTTATAATTTGGAATTGACTGCTTGAAACTTGGAGATTGTACATTTCAAATACAGAACCAAAAATATTTAAGTAAATAGCTAATACTATTGTCCAATAGAAATTCGTTTTCGAAAAAGTAAAATATTTAAAATCAAAAATACTGCTGATTACAAATAGG
>CAISUR010000517.1 GCA_903888655.1 uncultured Bacteroidota bacterium
AAAGAACAATTGCACAAAAACCAACAGCTTTTGGAAGCTTCGGGTTTGGTGCGTGTGGTTACCGCTTGTACTAGTGCTGAGAGTTTTTTAAAAGAAGTAAAAACATCCCTACCCGATGTGTTGTTTTTAGATTTAAACTTAGGCGATTCCTACATGACAGGTATGGAAGTAGCCTATGAGTTGAAGCTACCAGTGTTGTTTGTGAGTAGTAATACAGCGCAGTTTGTAAAGGAAATGGAGCAATTGAAACGCAATTATGATTTGTGTGTCGACCATATTACCAAGCCTTTTACCGAAGAAGAATTCCTAAAAACTACGCAACGCTTTTTAAAAGAAGTCTCCTTTTTTGCCAAAGAAGAATATGTTCATTTGGATTTTGGTTCAAGTAAACGCAATAAGATTCATTTGAATTCCATAGTTTATCTATCGGCAGATAAAGCTAGTGGTGCGGTTTCAAACAATAAACTGATTCATTTTATTCATAAAAAATCGGAAAACCTTATAGACTTTTCGTTTACCAAAATGGAGGAAAAAGGGTTGTTAAAGACGCAATTCATAACCATTCACAAGTCGTTTAGAGTTAACAAACATCATATAAAATTGTATGATAAAAAAACCGAAACCATTGAAGTAGACGTTTTTCATTCAAGTGGTAAAACAATAACCGAACGTCTACCCGTTTCTGAGAATTATATTGCTGAAGTGAAGCAGTTTAAAATATAATCCGCTCTTGTTACTCTATTAAAACCTTTCATTCTTCATGATAAGGTTATATTATCCTAGATTATTTTCTGATTAGGTTTCTGCTGAGATTTGGTGTATCAAATTTTAAAAACCAATTATGATACCAGCAGTCAATTTTCATTTATGGGAACCATGTAATATGCGTTGTCATTTCTGTTTTGCAACTTTTCAAGACGTAAAACAAAGTATTTTACCCAAAGGCCATTTGCCAAAAGAAGAAGCTATTGAGGTAGTCAAAAATTTAGCCAAAGCCGGATTTACCAAAATAACTTTTGCAGGAGGTGAACCTACTCTTTGTCCATGGTTGAGCGACTTAATTTATGAAGCTAAAAGTTATGGGCTTACAACTATGATTGTAACTAATGGCACTAATTTAACCAATGATTTTTTAATTAAAAATCAAGGACAATTGGATTGGATTACTTTGAGTGTGGATAGTTTGATTGAAGAAAGTAATCTGACAACTGGTAGAGCAATCATTGGAAAGAGAACGATTAACAAAACAGTTTATTGTGAATTAGTTGATAGGATAAAACAATTTGGTTATGGCTTAAAAATTAATACCGTAGTTACTAAAATAAATCTATTAGAAAACATGTCTGATTTTATAAAATATGCAAAACCTAAGCGATGGAAATTATTTCAGGTGTTACCAATTAAAGGTCAAAATGATACAAAAGTGGACGCTTTAGTCATCTCAGAAAATGAATTTATAACATTCAAAAAAAGAAACGAATTATCTGTAAGTTGTATACAAGTAGTTACTGAAACTAACTCTCAAATGAAAGGTAGTTATGTGATGATTGATCCAGCTGGACGCTTTTTTGACAATAGCACTGGAATTCATGTTTATAGTAAATCGATAAATGAAGTAGGCATTACAACCGCTATCAAGGAAATGCATTATGATTTACTAAAATTTAAAGAGCGTGATGGTTTTTACGATTGGGAAAGAACTATTGATAAAGTAGCTTAATAAAAAAAAATGCGGAATCCGAAAAGCATCTAGAGTAGGTATAACAACAAAACTATTTATTTATGGCAAAAACAATAATTAAGCCAGTGGATAATTCGTCTAATATGGGAAACCCAAACTTGGGTACCATTGGAACCAATAGACAGTATGACCAAAATCAAGGAAATAGAGGAAAACAGCTAAATCCTAATCAGAAGAATAAAAAGTAATTATTTTTTCTCCCTAATCAAAAGTTAGGGAGTTTTTTAATAAAAATAAGTACCTTAGCTTTAAATTATTTGTGATGTCAAGGATAGATAAAATAAAAGACCTCCCTATATACCAAAAAGCGGAATTGATTTTTCAGTTGGTTCAAAGTTTAGTGGCTTCTTTGCCCGAAGACGATGAGTATATTCAAGGCACTAAACACTTGATGTTGGAAGATGCCATGATAATGAATGCTAAAATTGCTGGTGCCGAAGGGGGTGATTTATACAGCATCAGAATGCAAAATGCCGCTATCATTAGAGACCATGCCATGCACTTGTATGTGCAAGTAGGCAGTTTGCGTTTTCATGAAAATTACAAAGATTTGGAATATGTAAAACTAAAAATAAATATTTTAATGAAATTATCAGCAGAAGCAAATCATTTTCCTG
>CAISUR010000518.1 GCA_903888655.1 uncultured Bacteroidota bacterium
ATGGTGGTTTTAAACATAATTAGAAACAAAATAGTATCAAGAGTATTTGCAACAGTTAACAGAGGAACTCCGTATGTAGAAATGAATAAATTTTTAGCTTAAAAATTTGGATTTGATCTTGGAATGCAGCTACAAGAAGTTGCGTATTTCATTCACTGTCAATTACAAATATAAACAAAACTTTGATTCAACAATTACCTTTTCTGATAAATCCCATGCCTAGCAATTTCTTGTAACTGCTGTTAGCAGCTGTTTTTTTTACATAAACATTTTCCAAAAGTTTGTAAACTCCAACTCTAATGGTTTTTGTTTCGGGCTCAGATAAACAAATTTATATTTTTTCAAATCTTCAGCGGAAATATCAATTTTCTCAGCTCCAGTTGTTCTGTAAAATATTATTTCTAAACTTTTTTGATTTGATATAGGTTGAATTGACCTCACACTTGTACTATTTCCTGGAGTAAATCTTTCTTCCTTAATTAACTTTCCTCCGCTAACAATTTTTATCGAATCTTTTGATAACATATAAAGTACCAATAAAGATGTTTTAGTATCTGTTGCTTTGAAATATTTTAAATAATCTAAGTCCTTTTTAGTTGGGTCATAAAGTAAGAATTGCTTTTTCGTCACATAATTATATTTAACATTCTCCATGTTTTTAATAATAGTTTGTCCATAAAAATCGCTAACAAAAGATAAGAGTAAAAAAATAAGTGTCTTTTTCATAAGAGAGGTGTTTTAAAATAGCTGCTAACTAGATACTAATACTCACTAAACTGCAAATTGCTTAAATTCTTATATATACCATTTTCAACTTCTAACAGCTCTTTATGCGTGCCACTTTCGGCAATTTTTCCTTCATTTAAAACCAAAATGGTATCTGCATTTCTGATAGTTGCTAAACGATGTGCAATAATAATACTCGTTCTTCCTTCCATTAAATTCTCTAAAGCTTCTTGTACTAATTTTTCGCTTTCACTATCTAATGATGAAGTGGCTTCATCCAAAATTAAAATACTTGGATTTTTCAACAAGGCACGAGCAATCGCAATACGTTGACGTTGACCACCCGACAGTTTGATTCCACGTTCTCCCACTAAAGTATCAAATTTTTCTGGAAATCCGTTTACAAAATCAAGCGCATTAGCTTGCTTGGCAGCTATTAAAATTTCTTCCTCTGTGGCATTTGGTTTTCCATAAGCAATATTTTCTCGAATGGTTCCTCCAAACAAAATCACGTCTTGTGGCACAATACTCATATTTCCTCGAAGGTTTTCTAAATCATAATCGTAAATGTTTTTATCATCAATTAAAATCTGTCCACTTTCAATATTATAAAAACGTAAGAGTAGTGATGAGATGGTAGATTTACCAGCACCACTCGGACCTACAATGGCAATTTTCTGACCATAATTAGCTGTAAAACTTACATCTTTTAACACTTGTACTTCTGGTCTTGAAGGATAATAAAATGCCACATTTTTAAAAGTAACATTCCCTTTTATCTTTTCGGTAGAATGATTTTGTGTTGCATTGATTTTTTCAGGAGTTTCCTCTAACAATTCAAAAACACGTTCAGTGGCTCCAACTGCTTTCTGAATTTGCGCATATAGTTCTGCAATTCCTCCAAAAGAAGCACCAATAAAGGTTGAATACAATACAAATGAAATTAATTCGCCAACCCCTTTTATTTCGCCATTAATGCACAAACTTACTCCGTACCAAACCACAGCAACGATAGCACCAAACAAACAAAAAATGATAAATGAAGCAAAATAACCACGAAATTGTCCGCCTTTAATTGCCAGTTTAACGACCTCATTTATCTTTCCTTTATAGCGTGCAATTTCATACCATTCGTTTGCAAATGCTTTCACATTGGTTATTCCTTGAAGTGTCTCTTCAACGATAACCTGACTTTCGGCTACTTGATCTTGAACATTTTTAGAAAACTTTCTAATAAATCTACCAAAAATAACAGCTGCAACAGCAACCACCGGCACAATACACAGCATCATTAGAGTTAGTTTTAAACTTATAGTCGCTAGAAATATTATCCCTCCAATAATTAAAATAAATTGACGTAAAAACTCTGCTATAGTGGTTGTTAAAGTATCTTGAATCTGTGTAATATCCGAACTGATTCTGCTATTCAATTCACCCACACGCTTTTGAGCAAAAAATGTCATAGGCAGTTTTATCAAATTACTATAAAGCGATAAGCGTATGTTGGCTAATGTATTTTCAGTAAAATTGATAAAAAGCGATAATCTGAAGAATGAAAAAAACGATTGTAACAGCAAAATACACATCAAGCCAAGTGCTATGTTTTTGGCTTTAACCAAATCTTTAGCATTTACACAATCTACTAACATTCCCAGCAATTTAGGAAAGGCTAGAGCAGTGCCGCCAGTCATTAAAAGAAATAACAACCCTAAATAAAATTTCCATTTATGATTTTCGGAATATTTAAAAATGAGGATTGCTTTGCTTAAGGTACTTGCGTTGAGTTTTGCTTTGGGTAAATTATTTTCTTCAAATCGAGCCATTTCTTTTTTTATGGCAAAAGTAAAGAATAATACATGGTTATTTTCTTATACAATTGGTAAATTTTAGTGAAAATATACTATTGTGAAACAGAAAATTCTATAAAAAAATACTATTTTAGCAAGCTAAACAAACAAATTAAAATCACAGATGAAAAATACAGCGTTAACCCACGTTCACGAAAGTTTAGGAGCCAAAATGGTACCATTTGCAGGATATAACATGCCTGTTCAATATGAAGGCGTAAATGCAGAGCACGAAACCGTAAGAAATGATGTTGGTGTTTTTGATGTGTCCCACATGGGTGAGTTCTTTTTAAAAGGAGCTAACGCTTTGGCATTGATTCAAAAAGTAACTTCTAATGACGCCTCAAAACTAGTGGATGGAAAAGCTCAATATTCTTGTTTACCAAATAATGATGGCGGAATTGTTGATGATTTGATTGTTTACAAAATTGCCGATAACGACTATATGCTCGTAGTAAATGCCTCTAACATAGAGAAAGATTGGAATTGGATTGCTGCTCACAATGATTTGGGAGTTGAAATGATTAACGCTTCTGATGACTATTCGTTATTGGCAATTCAGGGTCCTAAAGCAGCAGAAGCTATGCAATCGTTGACGTCTATTGATTTGGTAAATATGCCTTATTACTCCTTTCAAATTGGAGATTTTGCAGGATTAAATAACATTATTATTTCTGCTACGGGATATACAGGTTCGGGTGGTTTTGAGATTTATTTCAAAAATGAAAATGCGGAAACTATTTGGAATCAAATTTTTGAAGCTGGCGCAGCATTCGGAATCAAACCCATTGGATTAGCAGCTCGTGACACGCTTCGATTAGAAATGGGATTTTGCTTGTACGGAAATGATATCAACGACACTACATCTCCGCTAGAAGCAGGTTTAGGTTGGATAACAAAATTTGACAAAGAATTTACTAATTCCGCTAATTTAAAAACACAAAAAGAAGCTGGAGTAACCAAAAAATTAATTGGATTTGAATTGGTTGAAAGAGGAATACCGCGTCATGATTATGAAATTGTTGATGCCAACGGAAACAATATTGGCATTGTAACATCAGGAACCATGGCGCCAAGTCTAGGAAAAGGTATCGGGATGGGATATGTAAAATCTGAATTTGCTGCAGTAGACTCTAGCATATTTATTAAAATTAGAAACAATAATGTTGCAGCCAAAGTGGTAAAAATGCCTTTCTACAAAAAATAGAAATTTTGATAAAAAAAATAATACTAATTGCCTTAATTCCGCTTTTATCCTTTTCACAATTGGACAAGAGTTCTTGTAAAACATTACAAAGAATAAGCGCCATTATTCAACAAGGTCATTACCGAAGCAAACCTATTGACGATAGTTTGTCGGTTTTTGTGTTTAAAAAATTCCTAAATGATTTAAATGCCGATAACCGAATGTTTCTGGAATCGGAAGTTAATGAATTAAAAAAACATCAATTTGCGATTGATAATTATATCGTTCATGAAAATTGTGATTTTTTAAATGACTTTTACAATTTGTATTCTAAAGCAGTTACTCGTCATAGTGCCATTATTGAAAGTATAAAGAATGAACCTTTTTCATTTTCAAGTGAAGAAAAGATTGAGTTTTCCAAAAAAACATTTCCACCGCAAAAAGAAGAACAAGAAATCAAAAGTTCTTACAGAAGAAAAATCTTGTTTGATGTTCTAAAAGATATTGCAGAAGTAAGTCAAAATAAAGATTCTATACTCGCTAATTTTAGCACAATTTCGATGACTTCAAAAGCAAAGGTATTTGATTCTTATTCATGCAAATCCTCACAACTTACCTTGACCAAAGCAGAGTTTCTAGGGAAATTCTACAATGCCTTTTGTACCTATTTTGACCCTCATACAGAATACTTCTCTAAAAACGAACGCTCTAATTTTTTATCGTCTGTTAGTGCCGATAATTTAACTTTTGGACTTTTTCTATCGCTCAATGAAAATAATGAAATAACAGTGGATGAAATTATGCCCGAGAGTTCTGCCTATAATACTAAAATCGACAAAGGAGATAAAATAATTAAAATCAAATGCAAAGGAGAAGAGCTATTGGTTTCTTGTGTATCTATGAATAAAATTGGAGATATTATTGGTTCTAGTAATTTCAAAAATGCTGATTTTACTTTTCGTAAAAAAACGGGTGAAATCTTTTCAGTAAAATTGGCAAAAAAAATCTTAAAGAATTATGAAAACACCATCTACAGTTATGTCATAAAACAAGAAGGGAAAAATATTGGTTACATAAAAATACCCAGCTTTTATGCCAAGTTTGATAATGGGAAATCGGATGTTAGCGATGATTTAATTCAAGAAATTACAAAATTGCAACGAGATCATATTGAAGGATTAATTATCGATTTGGAAAATAATGGAGGGGGCTCCATGGAAGAGGCTATTAAAATGATTAGCATCTTTATCGATAAAGGACCTATAGCGGTCATGAACAATCAATTTAATGAAAACGTAATTATTGATGATCCTTATATTGGTTTAGTGTATAGCGATCCTGTAGCAATATTAATCAACGGATTTTCAGCATCGGCAAGTGAGTTTTTCACCAATGCCATGCAAGATTACAAACGAGCTGTCGTTCTCGGAAACCAGTCATTTGGAAAAGCAACCATACAAAGAATTTTTCCTTTAAAAAATAGCAGAAATCCAGATGAATTTATCAAATTAACAATTGAAAAATTCTACAGAATTACGGGTAAAAGCAATCAAAAATCAGGAATAACGCCAGATGTATTCGTTCCAACCTTATTTGACAAACAAATGCCAAGAGAAAGTGAATATGAAACCGCTTTTAAAAATGATGTTATTGAAATCAATTCAAATTACGAAAAAGTAAATTTTCTTAATTATGATCAAGCTATTATTAATTGCCAAAAAAGGATTGCTGATGACATTCGCGTGAAGAAAATTAGCGATTTAAATACTGAAATCAATGGATTATATGACGATTTACAACCTATTACTTTAAAATTTGAGGACGTTTTTAGTCAAGTGAGCAAAGTCAATAAAGTTTGGAAAGAAGTCGAAAAGATGTCACAAGTGGCACATGAAATTGATATTTCTCAAAACACTACGGATAGTGAATCTCAAAAAAATGATTCCTATTTAAAAACCATCAATACTGAAAATATAAAATCAATAAAGTCTAATATTCATATTATTGAGGCAGCCGCTGTCATCCAAGATTTAACTTCATCCAAAAATTAAATTTGTAGAAATAGAATTATAGATTAATTTTGCAATTCGCAACAAACAGTATTCAAAATATTAAAATTATAAATCGAAAAGAAAGCAATGGGAAGAGCGTTTGAATTTAGAAAAGGCAGAAAAATGAAACGTTGGTCAGCAATGGCTAAGGCATTTACCCGCATCGGAAAGGATATTGTAATGGCTGTAAAAGAAGGTGGTCCAAATCCAGATGCCAACTCTCGTTTACGTGCTGTCATGCAAAATGCAAAAGCAGCCAATATGCCCAAAGAAAATGTGGAACGTGCTATTAAAAAAGCAACCGATAAAGATACTGCCAATTATAAAGAAGTATTATTTGAAGGATATGCTCCGCATGGAATTGCACTTTTAATAGAAACAGCTACCGATAATAATAATCGAACAGTGGCTAACGTGAGAAGTTATTTCAACAAATGCAATGGCACATTAGGAACACAAGGTTCGGTTGAATTTATGTTTGATCATACTTGTAATTTCCGAATTCCAAATAACAATATTGACATTGAAGAAATGGAATTAGAATTTATTGATTTTGGCGCCGAAGAAATCTTCGCTGATGAAGATGGAATTTTAATTTATGCCCCTTTTGAGAGCTTTGGTGCCATCCAAAAAGAATTAGAAAGTCGTGGCATTGAAATCTTATCGTCAGGATTTGAGAGAATTCCACAGATTACCAAAAAACTTACTGAAGCCGAAATGGCTGACGTTGAAAAATTAATTGAAAAAATCGAAGAAGATGATGACGTGATGAATGTTTATCATACTATGGATGAAAATTAATTTCTAAAGTAACTAAAATACCAAAAAGAGGCTGTCTTATAGTAAAGGCAGCCTCTTTTTGTCATTAGCTTTTTTGTGTTTTTTTAATGTTATTAATGAAAAAAGATACCCTTTCAAAGTTTTAAAAGAGCTTAATTTATTACTAACTATTCTTTTATTAATTTGAATGTTTGAGTGGTTTGCTGGTCGGTAATTTTTAAAAAATAATTTCCTTTAGATAAATTACTATTAATTGAAAAAGTGAAATTATTGGTGTTTTCTGTAGTGAAATTAGAAATTTTTCTTCCGCTAATGTCATATAATTCTATAGTTGCCAATGATAAATTAATGTCTTTGGTGCTTATTGTTATTGAATCTGTAAATGGGTTTGGGGAAATATAAAATTTATTATTTTCAAATGATTTGGTAGATAAATTGTCAATTTCTAATCTCAATAACATAAAATTTGCAATTGAACCATTATAAGTTGCACCTCCTAATAACAATTTTCCATCTGTTTGAAAAACTGATGTCACCGCATCTTCATTAACACCAAAATCTATAAATAAGAAACCACTTGAATTTAATGAAGTATCCAAAGTACCATCAATATTGTATATAGCTATAAATGCATCCGCAGTTGCATTTTTAACATAACCAATTATTAATAATTTTCCGTCAGTTTGTATTTGTGAAGAAAAAGCAAAATCTACAGGAGATGAATTACCAAAATCAGTAATAACTTTTCCGCTAGTTCCGTAAGTTGCATCTAATGTACCATTAGAATTGTATTTAGCAATCACAACCTTTTCGTTAGTATCACTATTATAATAATAGATTCCACTTAAAATAATTTTGCCATCAGATAATATTTGGATTGCATTTGCTTCTTCGATACTTCCAAAATCAGTAATAACTCTACCATTTATTCCAAAACTGCTATCTATGCTTCCATCTGTATTTAATCTTACCATTCCAAAATCGCCTCCATTATTCAATGATGTCAATCCTGACGCAATAATTTTACCATCTGACTGAATCTTTAAAGCATCAACATAATCATCACTTACCGTCAAATTATTTGAAACTGTTCCTATATTGATACTAACCAAGCCATTTATGCCAAATGAAGTATCTTTTGAACCATCTATATTATATCTTGCTATAGCAAAATTAGAATTATTATTTGAAGAAGGTATAAGTATTGATCCGCCAATAACAATTTTATTATCTGTTTGTATTTCTAAAGTAGATATATTGTGTTCATTATTAAAATCACTTAATACTACTCCATTATTTCCAAAAGTTAAATCTAAACTTCCGTTTGAATTATATTGGACAATTGCAAAATCATAAGAAGAGGAAGTTCCATTTGTTCCAGACACTAAAATTTTTCCATTATTAAGAACACGCACTGTATTGTGTTCGTTTTCTAAATTTGTACCAATAGGAGTCAAAACCTTTCCGTTTGTACCGAAAGAATTATCTAAACTACCATCTATATTATATCTTGATAAAGCAATTTGATTAACTAAACCGTCATAGTAAGAACCACAAGTTAGAATTTTTCCATCTGCTTGTAATGACATTGAAGCCATATTTGAATCAGCAGAACCAAAAGAAGTAATCACCTTTCCTCCGCTACCAAAAGTATTATCCAAAATATAGTTTTGAGCCAAAGCACATTGAAAAAACAAAAAAATAAAAGCGGTGAAAAGTAAAGTATGTTTCATAAAAATAAATTTTCACAAAGAAAAAAAAAACACCTGTCAAAACTATTTGCAGGTATTTTTGTGTTTTAAAATTCCATAAAACTAACATTTTAAGTAATTCATTTTTTATTGAAGAAAAATATAATAAGACTATTTTATTTACTACATAAAGATCTTTTTGTGTAACAAAATGCTATTTTAATCTACTTATAGATTAATCTAACTGCGAATTAGTATTTTTATAAACTAAATTAAAAGTTAAAAATCAGTAATCTTAAATTAAAATGGCAAATCCATTAATTAATATAACTAATATTAAACGTGATTTTGTTCTAGGTAGTGAAATTATAAACGTTTTAAAAGGTATTGATTTACAAATCAACAAAGGAGAATACGTAGCTTTAATGGGACCTTCGGGATCTGGAAAGTCTACTTTAATGAATCTTTTGGGGTGTTTAGATACACCAACATTTGGAAGCTATATTCTTAATGGAAAAGACGTTTCTCAAATGCACGATGACGATTTGGCTGAAATTAGAAATAAGGAAATAGGTTTCGTTTTTCAAACGTTTAATTTGCTACCAAGAACAACTGCGCTTGACAATGTTGCTTTACCCATGATTTATGCCGGATATTCAAAATCCGACAGAAATAAAAGAGCTACAGAAGTTTTAGCACAAGTGAATCTTGCCGACAGAATGGATCACCAACCCAATCAACTTTCGGGCGGGCAACGGCAGCGTGTAGCGGTAGCTCGTGCATTAGTAAATCGACCATCTATTATTCTCGCTGATGAACCAACGGGAAATTTAGATAGTAAAACATCCGTTGAAATCATGAAACTTTTTGGCGACATTCACGCCGCAGGAAATACTGTAATTCTGGTAACTCACGAAGAAGACATCGCCAAATATGCACACCGAATCATCCGCTTAAGAGATGGATTGATTGAAAGTGATAATTTGAACGAAGGTCATTTGTAATTATCACACGGAGCGCAGTCGAAGTGTTGAGCGAATCGTTGGGGCTTTATCGGCAAACCTTGTTCCCGCTGTCCATTATATACGATGCCATTCCCATCGGGGCTAGTTGGTAATCCATTTTTATTTTTGTTATCTTTGAAAAAAGAAATTTCAGTTTAAAATATTCTTTTAAACTCCTAACCTTTTAAACTAAAAATGAAAGTATATACAAAAACTGGTGATACAGGAACCACAGCGCTTTTTGGAGGCACGAGAGTCTCAAAACACCATATTCGAATAGAAAGCTACGGAACTGTAGACGAATTAAATTCCCACATCGGATTGATTCGCGATCAGGACATGAATACGCATTACAAAGAAATTTTGATTGAAGTTCAAGACCGATTGTTTACGGTTGGAGCCATTTTAGCTACACCTCCTGAAAAAGAAACGTTAAAAAATGGAGAAAAACGACTTCAAAATTTAGGAATTTTAGAATCTGATATCGAATTTCTAGAAAACGAAATAGACTGCATGGAAGAATCATTACCACCAATGACTCATTTTGTGCTTCCAGGCGGACATACAACGGTGTCATATTGTCATATTGCACGATGTGTTTGTCGTCGTGCCGAACGCTTATCCGTGCATCTTAATGACATAGAGCCCACTGATGAACTCGTGATAAAGTATCTAAACCGACTTTCTGACTATCTTTTTGTCTTGGCACGAAAGTTGTCTTTAGACCTAAAAGCTGATGAAGTTCAGTGGATACCAAGAAAATAGTATTCAGTGGTCAGCTATTAGTAAGTAGTTGTAGTTTTGTCAAGATATCTGAACACTAAAAACTGAATACTGAGCACTTAAAAAAGCACGTTCTTAACTTTAATTAAAAATAAATCAATTTTTACTTGACTATTTCAGTTAAAAATTTATTTTTGCATAAATTATAAAATCGAAAGCAGATGTATTGGACATTAGAATTAGCGTCGTATTTAAGTGATGCACCGTGGCCTGCAACCAAAGATGAACTTATCGACTATGCTATTAGAGCCGGTGCTCCTTTAGAGGTAGTAGAAAATCTTCAGTCTATTGAAGACGAAGGTGAAATATATGAATCAATGGAAGAAATTTGGCCAGATTATCCAACTGATGAAGATTATCTTTGGAATGAGGATGAATATTAAGAAAATAAACTAACACAACAGAAAAAAGTCTCCTTCGGGGCTTTTTTTTTGTTTAAATTTGCACACATTAAAAAATATAAACAATAATTACAATTACTTAAATCAACAAAAGATTTTTAATTCGTAATTTTTAATTCGAAATTGAAATATGAGTATCATAAATAGCATACTTAAAATGTTTGTAGGTGATAAATCTGAAAAAGATGTCAAAGCTACACAACCTTATATAACTAAAATAAAAGCTTTAGAGTCGTCTTTAATGGCTTTATCTCATGATGAATTGAGAGCTAAAACTTCCGAGTTTAAAGAAAAAATAAAAAATGCTCGTGCCAATCAAGATGCTGATATTGCAGCTAAAAAACTAGAAGCCGAAAATACTTCTGATATTGATTTAAGAGAAGATATTTATAATGCTATCGATGCTTTAGAAAAAGAGGCATACGAAATCTCTGAAAAAGTATTAATGGAAGTTCTTCCTGATGCCTTTGCAGTAGTTAAAGAAACAGCAAGACGTTTCAAAGATAATGCAACAATCACAGTAACAGCTACAGAAAAAGACAGAGAACTTTCGGCAACAAAACCCTATATTACGCTTGTTGGAGACCAAGCTAATTGGGCAAATCAATGGAATGCTGCTGGAAAAGAAATTACTTGGGATATGATTCACTACGATGTTCAACTGATTGGTGGGATCGTACTTCATGAAGGTAAAATTGCCGAAATGCAAACAGGTGAAGGTAAAACTTTAGTAGCTACACTGCCACTCTACTTAAACGCTCTTACGGGTAATGGAGTTCACTTGGTTACCGTAAATGATTATTTGGCTCGACGTGATAGTACTTGGAAAGCTCCTTTATTTGAATTCCACGGATTAATGGTAGATTGTATCGATAATCATTCTCCTAATACTCCTGAACGCAGAAAAGCATACGAAGCCGATATCACTTATGGAACTAATAATGAATTTGGTTTTGATTACCTAAGAGATAACATGGCGCATTCGCCAGAAGATTTGGTACAAAGAAAACACAATTATGCTATTGTCGATGAGGTCGATTCTGTTTTAATTGATGATGCTAGAACACCTTTGATTATTTCTGGTCCGGTACCTGATGGAGACCGTCACGAGTTTAATGAGTTAAAACCTAAAGTTGAAAATCTATATAATTTGCAACGTCAATTGGCAAACGGTTTTTTATCTGAAGCTAGAAAATTAATAAAAGAAGGAAATGCAAAAGACGGTGGTTTTCAATTGTTACGAGCGTATCGTGCTTTACCTAAAAACAAAGCATTAATTAAATTCCTAAGTGAAGAAGGAGTAAAACAGTTATTACAAAAAACGGAAAATGAATACATGACCGATAACAATCGTAAAATGCCATTGGTGGATGAAGCATTGTATTTTGTAATCGAAGAAAAAAATAATCAAGTAGAATTAACCGATAACGGAATCAAATTCTTGTCACAAGATACTGATGAAAACTTTTTCGTGCTTCCTGATATTGGCACAGAAATCGCTAACATTGAAAAACAAAAATTAGATAAAGATAAAGAAGCTGAAGCCAAAGAACATTTGTTTCAAGATTTCGGAATCAAATCGGAGCGTATTCACACCCTTACGCAATTGTTAAAAGCTTACACTCTGTTTGAAAAAGATGTAGAATATGTAATCATGGATAATAAAATCATGATTGTGGACGAGCAAACAGGTCGTATTATGGATGGTCGTCGTTATTCAGATGGATTGCACCAAGCGATCGAAGCCAAAGAACAAGTAACTATTGAAGCAGCAACTCAAACCTTTGCAACTATAACCTTGCAAAATTATTTCCGTATGTACAGTAAATTAGCAGGAATGACTGGAACTGCTGTTACAGAGGCTGGTGAGTTATGGGAAATATACAAATTGGATGTAGTTGAAATTCCTACCAATAGAGGAATGTCTCGTATTGATAAAGAAGATTTAATCTATCGTTCGGTCCGCGAAAAATTTAATGCTGTAATTGAAGATGTAACACAACTTTCACAATCTGGAAGACCCGTATTGATTGGAACAACTTCGGTAGAAATTTCCGAGTTATTGAGTAGAATGTTAAAAATGCGTGGTGTAGAACACAATGTATTGAATGCAAAAATGCACAAAAAAGAGGCAGATATTGTTGCTGAAGCTGGAAAACCAGGTGTAGTAACCATTGCAACCAATATGGCTGGTCGTGGAACGGATATTAAATTAACTCCAGAAGTAAAAGCTGCTGGCGGTTTGGCAATTATTGGTACAGAGCGTCACGATTCGCGTCGTGTAGATCGTCAGTTGCGCGGTCGTGCCGGTCGTCAAGGAGATCCGGGAAGTTCACAGTTTTATGTCTCATTAGAAGATAACTTAATGCGACTTTTTGGCTCAGAAAGAGTAGCTAAAGTGATGGATAGAATGGGATTGAAAGAAGGAGAGGTAATTCAGCATTCCATGATGACTAAATCTATTGAAAGAGCTCAGAAAAAAGTGGAAGAAAATAACTTTGGTACTCGTAAACGTTTGTTAGAATATGATGACGTAATGAACGCTCAAAGAGAAGTAGTTTACAAACGTCGTCGTCACGCTTTGCATGGAGAACGTTTGAAACTAGATATTGCTAATATGATGTACGACACTTGCGAAGTTATCGTAGGTGACAATAAAGCTAAAAATGATTTCAAAAATTTTGAATTTGAATTAATCCGTTATTTCTCTGTCACATCACCTGTTTCGTCAAGTGAATTCGATAAGATGAACGAAATGGAATTGACGCGAAAAGTATATCAAGCAGCCATGCAGTATTATACTGAGAAAACTGAAAGAAGTGCTCGTGAAGCTTTGCCAATCATAACTGATGTTTATCAAAATCCAAATAATCAATACGAAAGAATAGTAGTTCCATTTACAGACGGAATTAAATCCTTGAATGTAGTTACTGATTTGAAAAAAGCATTTGACACGCAAGGTGCGCAATTAGTTGCTGATTTCGAAAAGAATATTACACTAGCGATTGTAGATGAAGCTTGGAAAAAACATTTACGTAAAATGGACGAATTGAAAACTTCAGTGCAATTAGCAGTTCACGAACAAAAAGATCCATTGCTTATTTACAAATTAGAATCTTTCAACTTATTTAGAAATATGTTAGACGGCGTAAATAAAGAAGTGATTTCTTTCTTATTTAAAGGTGATTTGCCACAGCAAAATAACACCATTCAAGAAGCACGTCAAGAAGTTCGTAGAAAAGAAAATTACATCGAATCTAAAGATGAACATCCAAATAGTGATTCGTTAGCAGAACAAAATCGTGAAGCTGGTCAAACGCAACAGCGTCAAGTAACAGAAACTATTGTTCGTGATCAACCAAAAATCAATAGAAACGATACTGTTACGATCAAACATGTAATGAGCGGTAAAACAGAAACGTTAAAGTATAAGAAAGCCGAAAACATGCTTGCGACGGGAGAATGGGTTTTAGTCCATGAATAAAAAAAAATTATAAAATCAATCCTCAATATAGACTGCACCCAAAAGTTTAGGTAAATTTATAATTAATTTTGATAATACTGAGCTCGATATTTTATCGGGCTCATTTTGTTTAAATTTGACTTAATTCAATCGTTGTTATAATAATTTATATACTCTTCTATTTCTTGTTTTAATTGTTCTATTGAATTGTAACACAATTATAATAAATAATTCATGAAAAACATCGTAATTTTATTTTTCATTACATGCCAAATGGTTATATATAGTCAAAATGATAATATAAAAATCAAAAATCCTCAGGGTACTAACTATTCAAAAACCAACTATCCAAAAAATGATGGGCTAACTTACAATCAATTTGTTGGCGAAACTCTTGCAGGATACAATCTTGCCAAGGGCTGGCGAAAAGATAGCGTCAATGGCGGTTTCAACAAAGAAATTTATGGATTTCCATATATTAAATCTGAGAGCGATTACATCGGTTTTGACAAAAATGAGTTTTTAACAGTGTACCGATTTAAAAATGGTAAAAAGTTTACTGGAAAAATTATTGATACATTAAATTTAAACTATAGTCAACCTAATCGAGTGGGAATCTATTATTACAAGGAAACTAATTATGAAAGAAAAGATATAAAAGTAATTTTTCAAACTAATTGCATCAATGGTTTAGTTGATGGGATAGGCACTTTATCCGTTTTAACTTCAAAGAAATTAATTTCTCAATGTTTTTTCAAAAAAGGAGAAC
>CAISUR010000519.1 GCA_903888655.1 uncultured Bacteroidota bacterium
TACAACTAACAATACTATTAAAAAAGTATTAGTTACTATTGGTAACACTTCAGAAGATAAACAAGATTTTGTTTATGCTGAAAGATTAACCCTTTGGGCAGGAGAAAAAGCAATTGATGCTCCAACACCTGACCCAAAAGAAGGAAGTTATTTTGCAGATGCAGATACTTCACAAACAGGTATTGAGAATAGAATTAAAGTAATATTAAATTTAAGAGCGTAGCATGAAAAATTTTAAAACGACTCTCTCTGGGCTTATTGTTGCTATTTTAATTGGTGTGCAACCAATTGTTGAAAATGGTAACATTGATATAAAAAGAGATTGGCAAAAACTTGGTGTTGCTGTTGGCATCACACTATTTAGCTATTTCGCTAAAGACAAAGAGCCGACTAAAGAATAAAGATATTGCAAGGAGGAAGCAATAAAAAAAGTCCTCCAACATTAAAATACTTCTCACGGTAATTATAATTTAGCACAAAGCCAGCGTTGGAGGACAAATGTCTTCTTATGCTGGCTTTGGTATGTTTTATATTATCGTGAGAGGTGCAAATATACAATCATTAATCATCAATCAAAAAAAATGAATATGTTAAAAAAGAAAATTTTTACAACGGCACCACTGCCGTTTATGGGACAAAAAAGGAAGTTTTTAAAGCAATTTAAACCTGCTTTAAAAAACTATCCAAATGATGCAATTTATGTTGATTTATTTGGTGGTAGCGGTTTGTTGAGCCACACTGTTAAATCAATTTATCCTGACGCTATCGTTATTTATAACGACTTTGACAATTATCAACAACGATTACTTAACATTGATAAGACTAATTAACTTATTGCTGACTTGCGCATGATATTAGAAGATTGTAAAGAGGATAAACAGATACCGGGAAGTTATAAAACAAAAGTTTTGGAACGCGTGAAAGACGAGTGTAAAACTGGCTATGTTGATTTTATTACTTTGTCAAGTTCGATACTATTTTCAATGAAATATGTACTTTCCTATGAGGCCTTGGAAAAGGAAACACTATACAAAACGATTCGGCAAACGCCTTATAATGCAGATGGATATTTAGACGGCATAGAAGTTGTAACTATGGACTACAAAGAATTGTTTGCAAAATATAAATATTGTCCTAATGTAGTTTTTTTAGTTGACCCACCTTATTTGTCAACGGATGTAGGAACGTATAAAAACTGTTGGAAACTCAAAGATTACTTGGATGTGTTGCAGGTTCTAAATGGCACGAACTATTTTTATTTTACTTCAAATAAATCATCAATCATCGAACTATGCGAATGGATTGAAACGAAAACACCAATGAGTAATCCGTTTGCAGGCGCGTCTGTGGAGACAATGAATGCGACAGTTACTTTTAATTCAAGTTATACGGATATAATGCTTTATAAATATGAATAAGTATCACCAAATATTAGATAAAATTATTACTAAAGGTAAAGTTCAGAGTAATAAAAAAGGGGCAATTACTTATTTGTTAAATCAAACATTAGAATTGAAGCCAATCGATCTGTTAGACTTATTTGAAGGACACGCTGTGGCAAAAAAGAAGTTAAAAGATGAATTAGTATTATTTATGGCAGGCGAACGTTCTACAGAAGCTTACAGAAATATTGGTGTTAGTTGGTGGGATTATTGCGGACCAATACTTGTGAATAGTTATCCAACGTATTTTGAGCAACTACCAAAATTAATTGAGAAAATCAATAAAGAGAAGCGTACTTCAAAAAACTATGTTTTATTTCTTGGCTCAAATAATAGCGAGAGCAATCAACAGCCGTGTTTGAGTTTGATTCAGTTTCAAATAGAGAATGAAAGATTGATAATTAGCGCATATCAGCGTAGTTCTGATGCTAATCTAGGATTACCTTCGGATATATATCATTTGTATCTTATAAGTAAACAAATTGGTCTTCAATTAAAAAGCATTACTTTGTTTCTTGGTAATGTTCACGTTTATGAAAATAATATTGATGGAACTAAAGCTTTGTTAAGTGGAGATTCGGTTAAATTCAATTTAAACGTTGGTTAAAGATTGTTTAAACTGCACGACAATTATGTCGTGCAGTTTAGTTTTTTGTCAAAAAAAGTGTGCATTTGTATTAAAATAAGTGTGCATTTGAATTTTTCGATTATATGATGAACACAAAAATTAGTAGTGCCAAAGAAGTTTTAGAAAGTTTACCACCCATTAATGAGGAATTAACTCGAGA
>CAISUR010000520.1 GCA_903888655.1 uncultured Bacteroidota bacterium
ACCTTCGATTTGGGAAAAAGCAAGAACGTTTGTCGATATGCAAATATCAAAATCATTCAATAAAAATAAATTCGAGATTAAATTAAACATTCAAAATTTATTGGCTCAAGACTTGATTTTTTATCAAAATAATGATTCTAAAGCTTTTAATACGGATCCAGCAATTGTTAGTTTAACCAATTTGATTTTTACTGGAGATGGACATAATGACAATGGTTATAAAAAAGGAGTAGATGATGCCATTTGGGTTACTAAATATGGTAGAACAATTTCATTATCAGTATCATATAATTTTTAAATAAATTTAGTATGAAAAGAATTATTTTATTTTGGTTTCTAATTTTCAGTAGTTCTTTTCATGCACAAAATAAAACTTCGGGTTTGGTTTTGTTAGACTCGAATATGAGTATTCAAGTAGATTTGGACAATCAAAATTCAAAAGTATATTTAACTATGAGCGGACCTTCAGACAGATGGTTTGCTTTAGGTTTTAATTCCACCACAATGTCGGCTAATGTTGATTGTGTGGTAATGACTTCTGCTACCAATCTGACCGATTCGCATTTTCCAGGAGGATATTTTGCTCCGCTGGCGGATACTGAAAACAATTGGACATTAACTGATAATACAGTAACTAATTCTATTAGAACCATAAAAGCTTATCGAAATTTTGTTTCAACTGATGTCACTGATTATACTTTTACGAGTACATTGAATACGCTTGAAGTAATATACGCCTATTCATATAATCCAATATATGATTTATATGACCCTTTAAATTCAGGTCATGGCAGTGATAATTATGGGCATGTTGCATTAACTTTTTCGAATTTAAATATTACAAATCATAATTCTACTTCCTATGTTTTGACAATATTTCCCAACCCAGTTGTAGATGAATTAACAATTTTTCCAAACAATATATCCTCTAGAGAGATTGAAATAAAATTATATAACTCCAATTATCAGTTAGTTTATACAAATTGTTATTCTACTCAAAATCGAAAAGAAATTAAAATTCCGTTTTCTTCATATCCTGATGGAATTTATTATATTAAATCAACAATTGATTCTTTTGAGTCCTTAAAGAAAATAATTGTAAAAAAATAGATCCCTTTCTTTATAATAAGCTAACTTTTCGTTAACCAAAAGTTTACAAAAAATTCGAAACTCATTGATTTGGGTTTTTTTATTTAGAATAATTTGTTAAAATTTAACAAATTCACAATATTAAGTTAACCGAAATCTTCTCTAATAAAGATAATTTTGACCCAGTTTAACTATAAAATCATTTAAAAAAATGAAAAAAAATTATTTAATTGCATTATTGGCATTCATTTTCCAATTTGCTAATGCACAACTTGAGCCAGTGGCTTACCGTGGGGCTTTCGCACCATCACCAGCTGCTATGTGGACCGATTCATGGACAAATTGGGATCCACAGAATGAACCTTACACAGACTCTGCTACTATTGTAACAGTATCTGCTAACATTACAAGTAACACTACTTGGACAACTGGTAAAACGTACAAATTAACAAGTACAATTTATGTTACAAACAATGCAACTCTAACGATTCAACCTGGAGTTATTATTAAAGGTGTGTACTCTAACACCGGTACTGCTTTAGTAATTACCAAAGGATCTAAAATTAACGCTATAGGTACTCCAACTGCACCTATTGTTTTTACCTCTGACAAGGCTGCAGGATCAAGACATTCTGCTGACTGGGGTGGAGTTATCCTTTTAGGAAAAAGTGCATTTAATCAAACAGGTGGCATCAACAATATTGAAGGTTTAGCTGCAAATGCTTTAACTGAATATGGTGGTGGAACTAATCCTGACTTACACGATAACTCAGGTATCATGAAATACTGTCGTATAGAATTTGGAGGATTTGTATTCTCTCCAAACAATGAAATCAATGGTTTAACTTTTGGTGCTGTTGGAGATGGAACAACTATTGATAATATTCAAGTTTCTTTTTCAGGTGATGACTCTTTTGAGTGGTTTGGTGGAACTGTAAATTGTAAGCATTTGGTTGCCTATAGAGGACTAGATGATGATTTAGATACTGATAATGGTTATGCTGGAACTGTTCAGTATGCATTGTGTATTAGAGATCCACAAATTTCTGATAACCCTGCAATATCTACTTCAGAAGGTTTTGAGTCAGATAGTAATCCTGGTGATGTTGAACCAGATTCTTCTGTAATTGGTGCTACGGCAACAAAAGCTATTTTTGCTAATTGTACAATGGTTGGTCCTTCAAGGCGTTTAACATCTTCTATGACTCTTGCTTCAGGATACCAACATTCAGTTCTTTTGAGAAGAAGAACAGAATTAAAAGTAATAAACTCGTTGATGTTAGATTGGACTCATAACTGGGCTTGGTTAAAAGATGCTTCTACACAAATGAGAGGAGCTCAAGGTAAAGTTTTATTGAATAACAATATTTTTGCTGGTGTTTCTTCTGCTGATTTAGCTTTATATCCAAATGGTATTAATCCTAGTGGTAATGTTGCTATAACTACTGCAATGAATGCTACTACTTCAACTCCTTTTGCTCTTCCTTACAATTTTAATTACAGTACTTGGATGACTAGTCATAGTAATTCAGTACAAGCGTCAAGCGATGGAGTATTGATTAAACTTTATAACGATAATATATTAGATTATTCTGGATCAGATTATAGACCTGGGACCGCTGCTTCTACAGGTGCAGACTGGACTGATGCATTAATAGCTCCTTATGTAACTAATTTAATTGCTGGAACACAGCCAATAACTTCTCCTGTAACTATATGTCAAGGTGCTATTACAACGCCATTAAATGCAACCTTAACTTCAACAGGGGTTTCATTAAAATGGTACAAATCTACTACACTAACTGGTACTAAAACTCTTTTAACTTCTGCTCCAACTCCACTTACAACTACCGCTGGTGTTCAATACTACTGGGTATCTCAATTAGACGCTGCTGGTAATGAAAGTGGTAAAGCTAGCTTAGTAGTTACAGTTAATGCTAAACCTACTACAACTTTTGCTGGTATATATAATACAACAACAGATTCTACTAATACTACAACAATTACTACTTTTGCTGTTGCTCAATATGTTGGAACAACAACTGCATTTACATTTACTGTACCAGCTTTAACAGATGCGACATTATCTTATTTATGGACTGTACCAAATGGTGTTAACATTATTGCTGGCGGAACTTCAACTGACAATACTATTACAGTAAATTTTGCTGGTGTAACTCCAAATTTCATTGGAACTGTTGGAACAATTGGTGTGCAAGCTAACAATGCTTCTGGTTGTCCTGGTACTGCGAAAACATTTACAATTACTACTGTTTTACCAGCTGCGCCTGGAGGAATTGTTGTTACAGATAAAGCTTCTTCTACACCAACTACTGCAATTACTAACTATAGTAAATATGCTGGAACTACTAACCCATTAACCGTTACTGCTACAGCATCTGCTACAGCAACTTCATATTCATGGAGCTTGCCTGCAGGTGTAAATGTTATTACTACTGGAACCCCAGTAACAACTTCTAAAGTATTTTATGCTTATCCATTTTCTGGAAATGGTGGTGTAGGTAATACTTCGGCAGGTGCTCACAAATGGACAGTTACTTACAATGCTTACACGGTTGATGTGAATGGTATTTCTACTGTTGTTACAATATCTACTGCAAAACAAGAAATTATTAAAGGTAACACAGTTGATCCATTCCCATTGTATGGAACAGTAATTACTTCTGATAAAAATGCTATATTAGTTAATTTTAATGGTATTACAAACCCATCAACTACTGCTTTATACCTTGGTGTTAAAGCTAAAAATGGTGCTGGTGAGTCGGTAACAAGTAATGCTACAAATGCTGATGTTGTTGCTAATAATACTTCAATACCGGGTTTATTTAATACTACTTATACAGAAACTTATACTGCTCCAGTTAATGGTTGTGTTTCTCCTAACTGTGGTTCTTCATACTGGAATCCTAGTCTTGATGCAAATGGTAATATTATATATCAAGCTTCAAGTGCAAAATTATTAAAAATGACTGCAACAATACCTGCAGCCCCAGCTTCTTTAGTATTAACGAATCCAGCTTCTTTAACTCCAACAACAGCTATCACTGATATCACTGTTTATGGTGGAACAACAACTCCTTTAACATTAACTGCTGCTGTTTCTGCATTAGCTTCTTCTTATCAGTGGGAATTGCCTAGTTGGCTTACTGTAGTATCAGGTTCTGATTTAACAAGTAGAAGTATTCAAGTTAACTTTTCTGGTATTCCTGCAGGAACAACTAGTTTATATATCGGTGTTAAAGCTAAAAACGTTTTTGGATCTTCAATAACTAATAATTCAGCTCTTAGTCCCGCTACATCTTCATCAGCGAAATTGTTAAAATTAACTGCTAAACTTCCAGCTGTTGTTACAACAGTTACTGGTCAAATAGCATTTATTTGTCCAAATTCTAATATTACTTATAGTATAACTGCTCCAGCTGGTGCAAGTTCATTCATCATTACTGCTCCTGTTGGATCTGTGGTTACTTCTGCAAGTTATCCTACAAATAATAGTAATATATTAGCTACATCAGATTTGAGTTTCTCTGTTCATTATTCTTCAGATTTCGCTACTGTGACTTTAAAGAAAATTGCTATTACTTCTGTAAACTTTGTTGGAAACAGTGCTACTAATAAGTTATTATCTTTAACAGTGGGTACTGATTGTGCATTTAGAAATTCAAAAGTAACTGTAACTTCAAATATTACTGAGATTTATCCAAATCCTGCAAATGAATTTTTTAATGTGAATTTTGAAACTGAGGTTCCATCAAATGTTAACATGCAGATTTTTTCTATTAATGGTTCTTTAGTTTCTGAAAGAACTATTTCTTTAGAGGCTGGATCAAATAATATCACTGAAAATGTAAGTGAATATTCTAAAGGAATTTACTTTGTTAGATTTACTAATAGTTCAACTAACGAAACTATTGTGAAAAAACTTATCAAAGAATAATTCTATTTTCTTAATGAAGAAGCCACCTCAAAATTGAGGTGGCTTTTTTATTATCACATCTAATGAAAAGGTTAATATAAATTTGTTATAAAAGTTGCATCAAGTAATTGTAATGATGCAGACTTACTTTATTAATGGCTTTAGTTCTGAAAGAACTATTTCTTTGTAAGCTGTAGTATAAAATATCACTGAAAATGTAAGTGAGGAATATTTAAAAGGAATTAGCTCTATTAAATATACAAATAGTTCAACAGACGAAACTATTGTGAAAAAATTATCAAAGAATAATTATATATTTTCTTAATGAAAAAGTGACCTCAAAATTAAGTTTGAGGCAGTTTTTTTGAAATTTTTCTCAAAGATAGCTAGTAATACTTAATTATATTGTATTCACTTTGAAAACAAATATAATAATGTTTAATTGCTTTACGAAGTGACTAGGGGCATTTGTTTCATAAAAAAGAGTGCTAACTAGGCACTCTTTTTCGTTATCACTCGAAAGCAATAACACCACTTAACTAATTTTAAACAAATCTTAATAACCTAAATTAAAACGAAAAATTTATTCCTGAGTAGACTCCAAACACATAGGGTTTAAAGTTTCCAGAATCGACACTAAAGGTGTTGAATTGATATTTAAAAACGGGTTCGAGACGCGCTTCTAAATGTTTTAAAACATCATATTTAAAGCCAAGTCCGACGTTTCCGCTAAAATGAATATTGTTGAGATTACTAGCTTCTCCTATTTTTATATTCAAATCGGAAGACTGCAGATAAATTTCATTTTTATTTAAAACCATTGTACTCATTCCGCCAATAACATCGATGCCAAATTTTTTGTTTAGAATTTTATAGCTTAACTCAACAGGCATTTCAATATATCCCAATTTTTGATTCAAACTTCCTTCTGCTCTATCTCCAATTTTATTAAACGGCCGGTTTACATTGCTTAAATTTTCGATTATAATGGTGCTTCCTGCCGCATTCGGATTTAGATTGGTTAGCTTTCCACTTACTGATTCTGACTGGTAATAATAGGAAATACCATTAGTGTTATAATCTACATTTAAGATGTTAATTCCTGTTCTGATTTTTAATTTTTTGTTTACTGCATAATTTACTCCTAAACCATAACTTTGATTATTGGCAGAATAGGTTTTGTCATTAGCGGCCAGGTTATCGTCTAGAGGAGAACCTTTGGAAATAGAACTAAAATAAATAGGCGCAACATTTGAGGAAACTTGCCACCTATTTAATTTTGGTTCTGTAATCAATTTGCTTTCTTTTTCTTTTAGCAATTCTTCCAGCGCATTGGGCTCAACACTAGCAATTTTTATTGAGTCCATTTTTTTATTTATGGTTTCGTCTGATTTACTGATCGTATTTAAAACCGATTTATTTTGGTTCAAAGAAGCATTGTTTGCAAGGCTGCTATTGGATCCGTTGTTTGAATTTATTTTGTTAGATTCTGTTGGTTTTTCAACTTTATCGATTTTTTCATCAACTATTGACGTATTGGTTTCAGAAAAAATAGTAGTTTTTAAAGTTCTTATCTTTTTCTGTTTAGCACCATGAAACGCAATTTTTGATTTGGCATTGTTATTACCTAAAGTCGCACCATTTACCTTATCTATATTGGTTTTTATTGCTTTATTTATGCTCTTGGCAATGCTTTTGTTTTCTGTGCTTCTACTCGTAAAAGGTGTTTTATCTTTCGCAATCGAGCTTTTTGATTTAGAATTATTTAAATCCGTAATTTCTTCTTTTGTACTAGAACCTGTCTTGTTTTCAATATCTATTGTTGTCTTTTTTTGATCTTTAGTAGAAGTTGAAAATGCTTCATTGGTCGCATTGTTTTTGGCTTTACTAGTCTCTATATCCTTATTTACAACTGCATTTGTGTCATTTACAATCGGTTTGGTATTATTGAACACTACAAAGAATCCGATGAGTAAAGCCGCTGCAATACCCGATAGTTTCCACCAAAATGGAATGACTCTTCTTTTTTTCTTTTCATCTAATTTTTTTTTGATGTTCTCCCAAACGATTTCGTCCGGAATTACTTCAAAATTTTCAAAATTTTCTTGAAAGAGTTTATTGATGTTTTTTCTTTCGCTCATTTTATAGAAGGCATTTTTGTACTACCTGTATTATTTTCTATTTTCTGTTTTAATATTAATTTGGCTCTTGATAGGTTGGATTTTGATGTTCCTACACTAATACCAAGAGCATCGGCAATTTCTTGGTGGGTATAATTTTCGAAGACAGTTAAGTTAAAGACCAATCGATATCTGTCGGGTAATTCTTGTATGATTTTCATTAAAAATTCCACTGAAATTCCATCTTCTAATTCAACCTCAACCTCCTCAAAATCTTGATCATCAATAGAATTTAATAATCGCTTCTTTCTATATTGCTGAAGAATGTAATTTATTACTACTCTTTTCAACCAGCCTTCAAATGCCCCTTTAAATTCGTATTGTTGAATTTTTTCAAAAATCAATAAAAAGGATTCTTGTAAATTATCTTGAGCTTCTGCATAATTGCGCGAATATTTTAAGCATAACGAGAACATTTTTGGAGCAAATTGTCTGTATAATTGTTCTTGTGCCTTTCTATCGTTTTTTTTACAATCATGTATGAGTTGCTCTAAAATCAATTCTGTTTTATTAGTGATTAACTACAGCGTCATATTCTAAATATTGATCAACTCCTTGTGTGTTTGCTCCTGTCCAAAATTTAAAATGATACGTTCCTAAAGCCGCAGGTTTAAATTTTAAAGGAATTGTATACGTTGTTTGGCTAGGAGGACAACTTGTGCCCCCATTTTCTTTTAAAGCAATAATCGCAACTGTTCTAGTTAAGCCATCTCTTACATAATAAAAATCATAAAAACTGTGGCAGACTGTTGGACGAACGTAACTAAGTGGAATTTCAGTAATACTGTCTTTCGCAAATTTAGTAGCCATTGCTACTTGACTTACAGGTAACGTTTCAAGAGTATTTGTAGGACCATCATCATGTGGACTGCACGAAAATGTTAAAAAACTCAAAGCTAAAATTAAAAAAATTGGTTTCATTGTATTATGTTTTATTTATTGGATGACAAAAGCATGAAAAGGTTGCGTTAAAAATATAAAAAAATCACGCTCGAGGCGTGATTTAATTTTTAAGCGTTATTTTCTTTGATTAATGCTTTAATTTTAAGTTCTAATTCGTCTGCTAATTCGGGGTTATCTTTAATTAATGCTTTCACAGCATCTCTACCTTGACCCAATTTAGTTTCTCCGTAACTGAACCATGAACCTGCTTTTTTGATTACTTCAAATTCAACTGCTAAGTCTAAAATTTCTCCTGTTTTAGAAACTCCTTCGCCATACATAATGTCGAATTCGGCAGTTTTAAATGGAGGTGCTACTTTATTTTTAACAACCTTCACTTTGGTTCTGTTTCCTATTACATTTTCACCATCTTTAATTTGAGAAGAACGACGAATGTCTAAACGAACCGACGCATAGAATTTCAATGCATTTCCTCCAGTTGTCGTTTCAGGATTTCCAAACATCACTCCAATTTTCTCTCTCAACTGATTGATGAAGAAAACAGTACAATGCGTTTTACTTATTGTTCCCGTTAACTTTCTTAAAGCTTGCGACATTAAACGAGCGTGTAATCCCATTTTAGAATCACCCATTTCTCCTTCAATTTCGCTTTTTGGAGTTAAAGCAGCAACCGAGTCAATTACCACAATATCAATGGCTCCAGAACGGATTAAATTTTCGGCAATCTCTAAGGCTTGTTCTCCATTATCGGGTTGTGAAATGATCAGATTTTCAATATCTACCCCTAATTTTTCGGCATAATTTCTATCGAAAGCGTGTTCTGCATCAATAAATGCAGCAATCCCGCCTGCTTTTTGAGCTTCGGCAATGGCATGAAGTGTTAAGGTAGTTTTACCAGAAGATTCTGGACCGTAAATTTCTATTATTCTCCCTTTTGGATATCCATTTACTCCCAAAGCTAAATCTAAACCTAACGATCCCGATGAAATAGTTTCTACTTCTTCAACGGCTTTATCGCCCATTTTCATTACGGTTCCTTTACCGTAGGTTTTGTCTAATTTGTCAAGCGTAAGTTGTAACGCTTTTAATTTGGCATCTTTTTCTGAACTCATATTTTCTAAATTTTTGGCTTTTAAGTGGTAAAAATAATTAAAATTTTAATGTAAAAGCAGATTATCAAAATGAGTTTTAAACAATCCCATCCAAAATATATTTCTTACCTTAGCCAGCAATTTTTAAACAGTTATGGAAAAGCTGATATCCTATCCAATTTCTATCATTTATTACCTATGTTTCGGATTGTGTTTGGTGATTTTTCATCCCATTCAGTGGATATGTTTTAATGTATTTGGATATCAAGCTCATAAAAAGAGTGTTGATTATTTGAATTTCTTTTTGATACGATGTACTAATCTTCTTGGAACAACTTATACGTTTAAAAATAGAGATTTAATTCCCGAAAATGTACCCGTGATTTTTGTGGCTAACCATCAAAGTTTATATGATATTGTTGGGATAATTTGGTATTTGAGAAAACATCACGCCAAGTTTGTGAGTAAAAAGGAATTAGGAAAAGGGATTCCGAGTGTGTCTTACAACTTACGTCACGGAGGTTCTATTTTGATCGATAGAAAAGATCCAAAGCAAGCCATTCCACTAATAAAAGGATTGTCAGAATACATTGAAAAGCATCATCGTTCTGCTGTAATTTTTCCGGAAGGAACAAGGAGTAAAGATGGAAAACCAAAAGAATTCGCACAAAGTGGATTGAAAATTTTGTGTAAATATGCACCCTCTGCTTATGTTGTTCCGATTTCAATAAATAATTCATGGAAAATGGTTAAATTTGGCGCTTTTCCGATGGGCTTGGGAAACAAATTAGAATTTACAATACACGAACCAATGGCTGTGAAAGATTTTTCATTTGAAGAACTGATGGAAAAAACAGAAAATGCCATTGTTCAAACATTAAAATATTAAATATGTCTATAAAAAACATGCGTCTAGAAGTAATGCAATTTCTAGAAAACAAGGTTGACGGATTCGTTGATCAATTTTTAATTCCAGTTGAAAAAATATGGCAACCCTCTGATTTTTTACCAGATTCACAAAGCGAAACTTTCTTTGAAGAAGTGAAAGAATTACAAGAAATTGCCAAAGATTTACCTTATGATTTTTGGGTAGCCATGGTTGGTGACACCATTACCGAAGAAGCACTTCCAACATACGAATCTTGGTTAATGGAAGTTGAAGGTGTTGATAATGAAGGAAACAATGGCTGGTCAAAATGGGTGCGTCAATGGTCTGGTGAAGAAAATCGTCATGGAGATTTGTTGAATAAATATCTATACCTTTCTGGAAGAGTAAATATGCGTGAAGTTGAAATTACAACACAACATTTAATAACCGATGGTTTTGATATTGGTACTGGAAAAGACCCCTATAAAAACTTTGTTTATACCAGTTTTCAGGAGCTTGCAACCTATGTTTCCCATAATAGAGTATCACAAATTGCGAAACAATATGGTGACACAAAACTATCAAAAGCTTGCAAAATGATTGCTGGAGACGAAATGCGTCATCATCATGCGTATTCTGAATTCATAAATCAAATTTTCAAAGTAGACCCATCCGAAATGATGTTAGCATTTCAATATATGATGAAACAAAAAATCACAATGCCAGCTCATTTCTTGAGAGAATCGGGTCAATCCATAAGTACCGCATTTAATCAATTTTCTGATTCTGCCCAAAAATTGGGGGTTTATACTGCTAATGATTATGTAGAAATTATGCAAAAGTTATTAGATAAATGGAGTATTGACAAAATAGCTGGTTTAACTGACGAAGCTGAAAAAGCACGAGACTATCTGATGAGATTGCCTGCAAGAATGGCTAAAATTTCAGAACGATTAGTGTTGCCAGAAGAAGATTATATTTTCAAATGGGTACAACCCGCTTTAGTTCGATAAAACAATTTTAAATTACAATAGTAAAATTCCAAATCCCAATAGTTATTTTGAGTTTGGAATTTTTTTATAAAAGTACCATGAAATTAATAGACGATACCATTCTTTTTGTAAAACAAAAACTCGAAAATGCTGAATCAGGTCACGACTGGTTTCATATCGAACGCGTTTATAAAAATGCGTTGTTAATTGCAGAAGGTGAAGATTGTGATATTACGGTTGTAAAATTAGGAGCTCTGCTTCATGACATTGCAGATAGTAAATTTAATGATGGTGATGAAACTGTTGGTCCTAAAGTAGCTAGAGAATTTTTAGAATCTCAAAATACTTCTGAAGAAATAATAACTCACGTCGTAAATATTATTGAAAATATCTCGTTTAAAGGCGGAAATTTTGAAAAGAAATTTACCTCCAAAGAGTTAGAAATTGTTCAAGATGCCGATAGATTGGATGCGATTGGAGCGATTGGAATTGCAAGAACTTTTAATTATGGTGGGTTTAAAAATAGATCTATTTATAATCCAAATATCGCACCACAACCCAACATGACAAAAGAAGAATATAAAAATAGTGAGGCACCAACCTTAAACCATTTTTATGAAAAATTGCTGTTATTGAAGGATAAAATGAATACCAAAACTGGAAGAAAAATTGCAGAAGAACGTCATAAATTTATGGAGCTCTTCTTATCGCAATTTTATGCAGAATGGGAAGGGGAACGTTAATTTAATAACCGTTCTTAATTTTTATTTTGTTCTAAATATTCAATAATCACTGGTGACGCATGAGTAAAACTCGGAAATTGTTCTACCATACTTACTGACCGTTTCTTATTCAATTTATACGTCAAATCGAATTCTGTTGTGAATAAAATTGCCGATAGAAACGGATTATTTATAAACTCTAATAATCTATTGAACGCATTGTCAATAGTATGAATTTCAATAATTTCTTCCTTTTGAAATTTAAATTTTAATTCCAATTGCAAGCATTTTTCTTCCAATATTGGAC
>CAISUR010000521.1 GCA_903888655.1 uncultured Bacteroidota bacterium
ATACTTAATTAGTTTATTAACATCTGCACCCTTGTTCAGTAAATATATAACAGACTTTTCAAATCCGTAAAATACCGATATAATAAAAAGAATGTCTTTGAATATAATGCATATGAAAATCTAATTTTCTACAAGTTAAATGTATTAGATGAAAAATTAACGCAATTATTTAAATATCAAAATTCTAAAGACGTCGTCGAGTGTACTAATTTCATGACTAATTTGGCTGAAGAATCTTTAATAAAAACGGATCTGTATAAGAGTGATTTTGTGGATACCTCCTTAAATGATATTAACATGGAGTTTATAAACTTTATGATTAAACAGAATGAAAAACTACTCCCGCTATATCAGCAATACATTACTGTATCTGAGGATTTTCAGAAGTTTAAGTCAAAATTTTTAGAAGAAAATAATTCTATAAAAGTCGAAGATTACAACAAAGAAGTGCAGCGATATAATGATACGAAAAATAAATTTTTTAATACATTAACCGAAAATCAAATTGCAAAAGCTGAACTTCTCAAGCGTTGGTATGTAACTAACAGTAACTTTTTGAAAAATAACATTGAATTTGAAGATTTATATGAAAAGTTTACAAATTCGAATTAAAAAATTACTTACTAATTATTATAATTTCACTCTCGGAATTAAAGCTTGACCTTTGACCGAAATTTTAATGAAAAGTAAAATTAATAAATACGGCTCTAGACTTCATCGATTGTATATTTCCTGTCCAAGGACTATCTGGATTATTGTCTCGAATTAACTCATCATTCAATCCAAAAACTCCTCTTATCGATGGTGAAAACTTAAAATATTCTAGGTACAAATCAATTCCAAAACCCAATTCATAGTTTTGAGTCCAAGGTTTTACTCTAAAACGCTGTTGGTAATTATCATCTAATGATTTAGAATTACTTGCCAAATTTAATGTGGCTGAAACTCCACCTACAAGATAGGGACGAACGTTTCCGACTCTTTTGGAAGAGAATTTTAATAAAAGTGGAAAATCTAAATAAGTAGATCTAACTTCTCTGTAAGAATCTATTTGTCGCGTAAAACCAGCATAAGTAAGATTTCGTTGTGCATAATATAAGCCTGGTTCAAAGCGTAAATTAATGTATTCTTGTAGTCTCAAGTCTCCTACAACACCCACATTAAAACCAAAATTGGATGCCACAGAAATATCGGTTGTGGGAGTTTTAATATAATCGAATTTAAAATCATAAGTGTTTAATCCTAAAAAATACCCCCAATACAAACGTTGTTTATCAAAGTTTTCTAAATTGATGATGGGATCTTTTGAGAAAATACCTTTAGTTTGTGAATTACCCGACAAACTTAAAAGTAGCATTAATATATAAAATAGTTTCTTCATTTTTTGAATGACGCTGTATTATTTTTTTGAGGCAGAATAAATAGTTGCCACTCCAAATGTTTGAGGCATTGCAATAACATCTATAAACCCAATTTTTCTCAAAATATTGTTTAACGTTTCTCCATAGGGGAAAAAAGCTGCTGATTCTGACAAATAGCCATAAGCAACCGTATCCTTTGAGAAAATTTTACCAATAATAGGCAAAATATATTTAGTGTAAAAATGATATCCCTGTTTGTAGGGTGTTTTTACTGGAACAGAAGTTTCTAATATAACAAAAATTCCGTTTGGCTTTAATACTCTTAAGATTTCAGAAAGACCTTTTTCTAGTGTTTCAAAATTTCTAATTCCAAAAGAAACTGTAATAGCATCAAAGTGATTATCGGGAAAAGGCATGTTTTCAGAATCTCCAATAACCATATCAATGATGTGATCTAATTTTTTATCGGCTATTTTCTTTTTACCAACTTCTAACATTCCAGCTGAAATGTCTAAACCAATAATTTTGGTAGCTTTAGTTTTAGTCATTAAAATTGCCAAATCGCCAGTTCCAGTGGCAATATCGAGAATGTTATCTGGATTTTTTTTACTTACAATATCCAAGACTTTTTTTCTCCATTTTACGTCAATTCCAAAAGAAATAACGCGGTTTAATCCGTCATAATTTCCTGAAATAGTGTCAAACATTTGAGTAACCTGTTCTTTTTTACCTAATGTTGAATCTTTGTATGGAGTGATATTTTGTGGCATTTTATGTTACATTTTTTGTGGAGCAAAA
>CAISUR010000522.1 GCA_903888655.1 uncultured Bacteroidota bacterium
CGCTGCACAAGTAACTTTTGATGATATTCAAAATGCCATTAAATATGAAAACATGACACTTTCTGGAGGAAATTTAATTTCTCAAGGTTCTAGAAATAACATTAGAATTGTAGGTGAAATTAAAGACCCGAAAGAACTTGAAAACGTAATTGTAAAATCATACGGTGGTACTGTTTATCTGAAGGATATTGCCAAAGTAAGTTTTAAAGAAAAAGAAAAAACTACTTACGCACGCGAAAAAGGAACTGAAGTTGTAATGCTTAACGTGAAAAAGCGTTCCAATCAAAATATGATTTCGGCGATTGAGCAAGTCAAAGAAAAACTAGAAAAGGCAAAAACCTCTTATTTGCCATCTAACTTAAAAATGGAATACACAAGTGACCAATCTTCTCGTGTAGAACATCAGGTAAACGAACTGTCCAACCATATTATTTTTGGTATTATACTCGTAATGATTGTGTTGATGTTTACTATGGGTTTACGAAACTCCTTGTTTGTTGGAGCGGCTATTCCGTTATCGATGTTGATGGCATTTACCATTCTTTCGGCATTTGGATTAACCTTAAACACTATGGTTCTTTTCGGATTAGTAATGGGATTAGGAATGTTGGTAGACGACGGAATTGTGGTAGTCGACAATGTTTTTGCTAACATGAAAAAAGGAATGACACGTATTCAAGCCTCCAAAATTGGTATTGGTGAAATTGCTTGGCCAGTAATCTCTTCAACTGCTACTACTTTAATGGCGTTCTTACCCTTCGCTTTATGGCCAGGAACAATGGGGAAATTCATGAAATATTTTCCGATAACGTTAACCGTTACCTTGACGGCATCTTTATTTGTGGCAATGGTTGTCAATGCAGCGATGACAGGTGGTTCTATGGATATTGAAGATAAAAATGTAACTAAAAAATCAGCAAAAAGATATTCCATCATATTCACAATCATCGCCGTAATTTTTGTGTTACTTGGAAATATTTATGATTCGAAAGTGGCTAGAGCTATTGGTCATATTGCCATTATTTCATTAGGTTTAATGTGGTTGTATAAAATTAAATTATACCAATGGACACAAGATTTTCAACATAGTTTTTTCCCGAGAATGGAAGAAAAGTACAAAACATTTTTGGCTAAAATATTAACTGGAAGAAGAGCTTGGATAGCATTGGCAACCATTATTGGAATGTTGTTTTTCTCTTTTATTTTATTAGGTATTTTCCCTAGAAAAGTGTTGTTTTTCCCAAACAATATCCCAAGACAAGTAATCACTTATATTGAATACCCACAAGGAACAGATATTAAAAAAACAAACGAAGCTACTCTTTTTGTAGAAAAACAGGTTATTTCTATCTTAAGCAAATATGTAGATCCAAAAACTAAAGATAATTTTTTAGCAGAATCTATTGTTTCTCAAGTGGGTGTTGGCGCTGGTAATCCAAATGTAGATGCAGGTTCCGCTTCGGAAACTCCTTATAAAGGAAAAGTAACGGTGAATTTCTCGGAATTCAAATTCAGAAGAGGCATCAATACCGAAGATGTTTTAGAAGAAATTAGAAACAAAGTAAAAGGAATTGCAGGGGCAAAAGTCACAGTTGAAAAAGATGCCAATGGCCCACCAGCAGGATACCCAATCAGTATTCAACTTACGGGAACCGATTATAATAGTATGCTTAAAGAAGCCGATAAAATGATTGCTTTTATCGACTCTAAAAACATTCCTGGAATTGAGCGATTGAATGTTGATGTCAATAAAGAAAGTCCTGAACTTGAGGTAAAAGTAGATCGAATTAATGCCGGAAGCTTGGGCATTTCTACAGGACAACTCGGATTCGATTTACGTCGTTCGGTTTATGGTCAAGAAATTTCTACTTATAAAGAAGGAAATGATGATTATAACATCACGATGCGCATGCAAGATGACCAACGTAAGAATGAAAACATCTTATTTAATCAATCGTTGACTTACAGAAATCCGAATAACGGACAAATGATGCAGGTACCAATTTCGGCGGTTTCTACAACTGAGAAAACGACTACTTATAATCAAATTAAGCGAAAAAATCAAAAAAGAGTAATGACCATTTACTCTAATGTCTTAACTGGTTATAATGGTGATGCCATCACGAAACAAATTCAAACCGAATTAAAAAGTTATGAATTGCCAAAAGGAACGACCTATTCGTTCTCTGGAGTTCAAGAAGAGCAAGGAAAAAACCAAAGTTTCTTGATGTATGCCTTGTTTTTAGCATTGGCAGGAATTACGTTGATTATTGTTTTACAGTTCAACTCGGTTTCTAAAACCATGGTGATTTTGTTTACCGTATTACTAAGCTTTAGTGGTGTCTTCTATGGTTATGTTATTGCCAATATGGATTTTGTTATATTAATGACAATGATGGGAATCATTTCTTTGGCCGGAATTGTAGTGAAAAACGGAATTGTATTGATGGACTTCTTTGTGTTATTATTAGACAAAAAAGTAGAAGACAACCATTTAGAAAGCCACGATGATTTATCATTAGAAGAAATCAAAGAAGTAATTATTGAATCGGGTAAATCAAGACTTCGCCCTGTATTGTTAACGGCTTTAACGGCGGTATTGGGATTGATTCCTTTGGCAATTGGGTTGAACTTTGACTTCTTCTCATTGATTACCGACTTAAATCCACACTTATTTATGGGTGGAGATAATGTAATTTTCTGGGGACCTTTAGCTTGGACCATCATCTTTGGATTGACCTATGCTACGGTGCTAACTTTAGTTATGGTACCCGTAATGTTCTACTTGGTAAAACGAGTAAAATATTATTTAAGAGATAGACGAAATGCAAGAATAGCTCTTGAAAATTAGTTATAAACCTGAACTCGATTAATTATTTGTAATAAATAATTAATCAAATTCAGGTTACAAGCTAACTTTTGTTTCTAGTTCCATTATTTTTTGCTATTGAGATTTTAGCATGTTTGATGATGTTTGATTTTCCCAATTAAAGTTATCAAATTGTCGAAGACAACCAACAATTGTGGAACGAATTTGAATGACCTATTTACGACAAGCAGAGTGATTTGAAAGTTCTCCTCGGACTATTTCTTGAGCAACTTGTAATTTAAAAGACAAAGTATATTCTTTTTGTGTGAGTTACTTAGTGGCTTTCTTTAGAATTTTCCATAAGGATACTTTTTGTGTATCGCTATTTCAGGACAAGACACAATCAAATAAAAAACCGTCTCAAATTTTAATATTGAGACGGTTTATAGTTTATTTTATGATTGGTAATCTTACCAGATTTTAACTCTTTTATCTGGGGCTACATACATACCATCTCCTTCTTTAATATTGAAGGCTTGTGCAAAGGTGTCTAAATTTAATAAAGGCACATAAGCTCTATAATTTGCCGGTGAATGTGGATCAGTTTTTACTTGATTTTTCAAAGCCTCATCACGAATTTTACCTCTCCAAACAGTTGCCCAAGAAATGAACAAACGTTGTTCAGGAGTATATCCGTCGATTAATCCTGGATTCCCTTTTTCTTTTAAATATAATTGTAAACCATCATAGGCAGCGTTAATTCCACCTAAATCTCCAATGTTTTCACCTAATGTAAATTTACCATCTACATGAATTCCTGGCAATGGTTCTAATGCCGAATATTGAGCGGCTAATGCACTACCAAGAGCTGTGAATTTAGATAAATCATCAGCAGTCCACCAATCTATTAGGTTTCCTTCTGCATTATAACTAGCTCCTTGATCATCAAATCCGTGGGAGATTTCGTGACCAATAACAGCTCCTATTCCGCCATAATTTACCGCTTCATCGGCTTTGTAATCATAAAATGGTGGTTGTAAAATCGCCGCTGGAAATACAATTTCGTTATACGATGGATTGTAATATGCATTTACGGTTTGAGGAGACATTCCCCATTCCGTTTTGTCTACTGGTTTGTTTAGTTTTTCTAAATCTTTTTTCCACTCCCAGCTCGATACATTTTTTAAATTATCAAAATAGCTACCTCCTTCGACAGGACTCTTAACGGTTAATGCCGAATAATCTTTCCATTTGTCAGGATATCCAATTTTAATAGTCAGTTTATTTAATTTTTCAATAGCTTTTAATTTGGTTTCTGGAGACATCCAAGTCAAATTATTGATTCTAGTTTTATAAGCACGAATAATATTTTGAATCATATCATAGGCTTTTGTTTTAGCTTCGGCAGGGAACATTTTTTCAACATATAATTTCCCTAAAGCTTCACCTACAGTTCCATTTACTACTTGTAGTGCTTTTTCGTGACGAGGTCTTTGTTTTAAAGCGCCTGTTAACGTTTTACCATAAAATTCCCAGTTGGCAGTTTCAATAGCAGTTGATAATTGACTTGAAGCACCTCTTAATAACATCCAACGCATATATGCTTTCCAATCTTCTACTTTATTTTCTGTAAAAATAGTTTGCAAGGCTGCCATGTATCTTGGTTGCGACACGATAACAGTATCTATTTTTGCAACGCCAATTGTTTTAATATATTTTTTCCAATCAACAACTGGAACCATTTTTTGTAAATCAGCAATTGACGTTGGATTGTATTGTTTTTTACTATCACGTCTTTCTACTCGGTCCAATCTAGGTTTAGACATTTGAATTTCTAATGCCAAAATTTTATCCGCATCTGCTTTTGCTTTTTCTGGAGTTTCACCCAAAAACTGCAGCATTTTCGCTACGTGAAGCACATATTTTTCTCTTTTTTCTTTAGAATCTTTGTCTTCAGAAACATAATAATCTCTGTCAGGTAATCCTAGTGAGCCCACGCCAAGACTGACTACATTTCTATTACTATTTTTTTCATCGGCACCAATTCCAAAACCAAAGAATCCAACACCGCCACCATGAGCTTCTTCATTTCGCATTAATTTTTGTAAGTCTTTAATGTTTTTTATAGCATCAATTTTAGCTAAATATGGTTTCAACGGATCAATTCCTTGTTTGTTTCTAGCTATAGTATCCATAGCTGATTTGTACATGTTGATTGCTTTCCCTTGGTCAGTATTTGATTTATATTTTGGGTCTTTGGATGCGGCGTTTAAAATGGCTAAGGCATCTTTATCGGTGTTTTGACGTAATTCATCAAAACTTCCCCAACGAGTTTTATCGGCAGGAATTTCAGTGTTTTTTAACCATGTCCCATTGACAAATTTGAAAAAATCGTCTTGAGGTTTAATTGTTTTATCCATTAAATCGAGTCTTAAGCCCGGTTTTTGTTGTGCATTTACTTGATTTAAAGCAAAAAGACTTGCTGCCAAGAAGCCCAACTTAATTGTGGTTTGAAGTTTCATAGTATAGTATTTGATTGTTGGCACAAATCTATTAATTTTTAGTTTATAAAATGATAAAACAACTATAATCCGTTTACTTAATCTAATAAGATTCATAAAATACAAAAGTTGTTTTTTGTAGCTTTGCAAAAAAAATGTTGTCGATACTCAAGAAATATAGAATCTTCATCGGTTTTTTTGTGATTTTTTCAATCATTGCAATCGGTGCTTTTTACTCGGTTTTAAATCCAAAAAAATCTTTACCTGTTTATAATCCAAGCGATGTAAATCCAGAATTAGTGGATTCTACGGTGCAATATGTTGCTCTTGACCACACCATAGCCGATTTTGCTTTTATAAATCAGAATGGAAAAAAAATCACTCAAAAAGACTATGCTGGCAAAATTTATGTTGCTGATTTTTTCTTTACAACATGCCAATCTATTTGTCCAAAAATGACTACTAATATGGTTTGGCTTCAAAATCAAATTAAGAATAATCCTAAAGTGATGTTGCTTTCACATAGTGTTACACCAGACATTGACAGCGTTTCTGTTTTAAAAAAATATGCACTTGAAAGAGGAGTGATTGACAGCAAATGGAACTTGGTTACTGGAAACAAAAAAGATATTTATTACATCGCCCGAAAATCTTATTTGGCGGTAAAAACCGGAAAACCTTCCGAAATGTATGATATGGTTCATACTGAAAACTTTATTTTGGTTGATTCTCAACGACGGATTCGCGGTTTTTATGACGGTACCAATTTAGATGGCCCAACAGAACCGGGAATTAAAAATGTTAAACAACTTTTAGAAGACATTAATTTTCTTTGTGATGAGAAAAAATAATCGATTTTGTTGAGTGAAATTTTTTAGTGAACAACTATAAATATTATCTTAAACTTGATAATTATCATAGTTTTTACTTTTCAAATATGTACTTTTGTATTTTAATTCAATCTAAATAAAGCCGTGCAAACTACAATTGCTCAACTTAAAATTGGTCAAAAAGGAATTATCTCCGATTTTAATATCGATGAGATTCCTTTGAAATTACTTGAAATGGGATGTTTGCCTGGCAATGTTGTTGAACTCATTCAAATAGCGCCTTTTGGTTGTCCACTTTATTTTAATGTGAATGATTCTCATGTCGCCATCCGTTTGGAAACTGCAAAAGAAATAACTGTTGTCATTGAATCGAATAATTAATGGCAAAAGAAATTCTCAAAGTAGCTTTAATTGGCAATCCAAATACTGGTAAAACTTCGGTTTTTAATCATTTAACAGGGTTGCACCAACAGGTGGGGAACTATCCTGGCATTACTGTGGAGAAGAAAATTGGTTTTTGCAAACTTTCAGAAAACACCAAAGCTAACATTATTGATTTACCAGGAACGTATAGTTTGAATGCAAGTTCAATTGACGAAAATGTGGTCATTGAATTGTTGATGAATAAGAATGACGAAAATTATCCTGATGTTGTGGTGGTCGTTTCGGAAGTTGAAAATTTAAAACGAAATTTATTACTGTTTACCCAAATTAAAGATTTAGAACTACCAACTATTTTGGTTATCAATATGAGTGACCGAATGCAATTGAAAGGAATTGATTTTGATATTCCTCATTTGGAAAAACAATTAAAAACAAAAATAGCATTAGTTAGTTCCCGAAAAAACATTGGAATTGAAAAAATAAAAGGATTAATTTTAAACTATCAATCACTTTCAACCGAACCTTGTTTAAATGCCTCTTCAATTGACCCACAATATTTTGACAAATTAAAAAAAGCGTTTCCTAATCAATTAGTTTACAAGCTCTGGTTGGTCATTACGCAAGATGTAAATTTTTTGAATTTAGAACGTAACGAAATAAAAAGTTCCTTTACAAAGTCGCACGCAGATCTACGACGTTTACAGCAAAAAGAAACGATTAAACGGTATCAATTTATTAACGATACTTTAAAAGTTGGACAAACTATAGACATTTCAAAAGCGTCTGATATTAGAGCTAAATTAGACCGAATATTGACACATAAAGTTTTTGGGTATCTTATTTTCTTCTTCATTCTATTTGGAATTTTTCAATCTATTTTTGTTTGGTCAAGTTATCCAATGGATTTAATAGATGGTTCGTTTGCTAATTTAGCATCCTACACAAAAACACATCTTCCAACTGGCGAATTTACTAACCTTATAAGTGAAGGCATCATTCCTGGAATAGGTGGAATTTTAATTTTTGTACCTCAAATAGCGTTTCTATTCTTATTCATTTCTGTTCTTGAGGAAAGTGGTTATATGAGTCGCGTTGTTTTTTTAATGGATAAAATTATGCGTCGTTACGGACTTTCAGGGAAAAGTGTAGTGCCCTTAATTTCAGGAACAGCCTGCGCCATTCCAGCCATTATGGGCGCGCGAAATATTGAAAATTGGAAAGAACGATTAATCACGATTTTGGTAACGCCTTTCATTACTTGTTCTGCACGATTACCAGTTTATGCTATTTTAATTGCATTAATAATTCCCCAGAAAAAAATTCTAGGATTCATTAGTTTGCAAGGATTAACTTTAATGACATTATACCTTTTAGGCTTCGGAATGGCATTTTTCTCCGCTTTTATTTTGAATAAAATTTTGAAGATTAGCTCTAAATCGTATTTCGTTGTTGAAATGCCAAGTTATAAAATTCCGTTGTTCAAAAATGTTGCTATCAATATTTTAGAAAAAACCAAATCGTTTATTTTTGGAGCTGGAAAAATCATTTTAGCGATTTCTATAATCCTATGGTTTTTGGGCTCTCATGGACTGGATAAAGATTTTGGAAATGCCCAAAAGATTGTAGAAAAAGAAGTTTATACAAGTAAAACTCCTTTAAATCCGAGTGAAATTCCAAATCGTGTAGCCGAATATAAATTAGAACATTCTTATATAGGAATTATCGGAAAATCAATAGAACCCGTAATTAAACCGTTAGGTTATGATTGGAAAATAGGGATTGCAGTAGTTAGTTCATTTGCGGCTCGAGAGGTTTTCGTGGGAACCTTAGCTACTATTTATAGTGTTGGAAATAGTAGTAACCAAGAGACTACAATTAAAAGCCAAATGAAACACGAAATTAAAGAAGACGGAACTCCTGTTTTTAATTTCGCTACAGGAATTTCATTATTGCTTTTCTATGCCTTTGCGATGCAATGTGCAAGCACGTTGGCGGTTGTAAAAAAAGAAACCAATTCATGGAAATGGCCAATAATCCAATTGGTTTTCATGAGCGGTTTTGCATATCTTACAGCACTTTTAGCGTATCAATTTTTAAAATAAACAGATGCAACAGATACTCGTTTACTTCGCTTTAGGAATAGCTTTAGCTTATTTTTACACTAAATTTTTTGGGAAGAAAAAACCAAAAAAGAATTGTGGTGATGACGATTGTGGATGTAATTAATCTACAAAAACAATATTGATATACTGATCTTTTGGTTTTATAATTCGCCCTTGTGTTGGATAAGGATCAATTCCAATTCCTTTTATTTTTTTAGAAATATAATTTTCAAACCATTTTATGTTTTCAACTCTATTGGAAGCATTAAATGTCATATTTTTTTCTTTAATTAATTTCTTGTTGTTATATACTTCGATAGTTGTAGAAACCTCACCAGCCCAAATGCAAGTAACCCCTTCTGGGCATCGAGAATCATCAAAAACATTTTTAAGCTTTAAATAGAATCCTTTTGCTGGAATGTGTTTTTTTGGAGTAATCTGCATCGTTTTCTGTGCAAAAACGAAAACACTAAAAAGCAAAGTAAGTAGTGTTAAATTCTTTTTCATTTCTAATTTTTTACAATAAATAAAGGAATCGAAATTTTATGTCGCAATTTATCAACAGTAGTACCAAAAAGAATGTCTTTAACACCCGTATGACCATGCGTTCCCATGACTAAAATATCAAAATCGCCTTCATTCACAATTTTTGGAATGGCCTTATTTGGTTTTCCAAATCCGAGCAGAACAGCAACTTTAAATCCTTTTTTGGTCAAAATTTCTTGATATTCTTGCAATAGTTTTTCATCTATTGTGGTTTCATGATCTTTGATGTTTTCACCATAAAAAATGGCTCCAATAGTCTCAACAACATGAATTAAAGTATAATTTGCTTCCTTTCCTCCCAATTCAAAAGCAGAATTTATAGCAATTTGATCAGCATCGGAAAAATCGACCGAAACAGCAATATTTTTTTTACTATAGGTTTCAACCTTAGCAAAATTTAATTCAAAATTATGAGGCAAATGACTTTGTATCTCATGTTTTGCTTTAGTAATAAAGGGTTTTAAAACAATGTAAAGTAGCAAAAATAAAAAACCAATTACTATTGGAACAACAGTTAACCACAAAATTATTGGATGATTTGACGATTGTAACGAAGTTTTTATTTCATCAAAAACCAATTTAGCATTCAACGAAACAATAATTAAAGCG
>CAISUR010000523.1 GCA_903888655.1 uncultured Bacteroidota bacterium
AAAAGAACAAGAAAAAGAAAGATAAAAAAGCGAAACAAAAAAAAATTAAAAAAGCTAAAGCCAAGAAACTTGAAAAAGCAAAAGCTAAAAGAAAAAAGAAAGCTAAAAGTAAGAAAAAATAATACTCCGTTGGCGAGGACCTAAAAAGTATGAAAGCATTACTATTTCATTTTCAAAAATATTTTTTTTAAGGAATTAATCTATATTTTTAATTACATTTGCACCGATTTAAAATCGAAAAAGCATATTTAGGTTTATATATTAAACGGTTTATGAGCAATAAACATCACTCATAACCTCATAGTAAAAAGATTACATCTTGTTACTATTACAATAGAGGCCATTCTGAAAAGATTGGCTTTATTTTTTTATCACAAAATTAGTTTATGAAAAGAGTTATTGAGTACAGAAAATTATTAGGAGTTGACAAAAATGTGACTCTTAAGGAATTGAAAACTATTTATCGAAATAGTATGAAGGATAATCATCCTGATAAATTTGCTGATGATGAAGCAGGAAAACTTGCTGCGGAAGAAACCAGTAAAAATATTATCAGCGCATATCATTTTTTAGTGAGTATTTCAAATGAAACACTTGAAAAAAATCTTCCTGAATATCAAGAAACCATAAATAATTATAATATTCTTGATTTTCGTTTAGAAAAACAAACCCTATTGATTACTCATTTGAATGGCATTTCTTATGAATACCTCGGAGTTCCCAGAAATATTTATGTGAAAATGGTAAATGCCGAATCACCTAATCGATTCGCAAAACGCCATATTTATGGTAATTACATCTATAGAAAATCAGGTGAAGGGACTGAAGAATAATAAATATTTCCTCTAACTTTTAGTTTACTATTAAAAAGCTAAAATCAACTTAAAATAAAAAGCGACTATAACTCTAAATGAATTATAGTCGCTTTAATTTTAAATCTTTACTTATGCGTTGTCGCCTTCATTCTCCTTATCCAAATATTCTTGCACAATATTAATAGCATTGGTAACAACATCGCTCAAAGCAGTAATATAACTTCCGTCTTCGGCATGATCAATAGCATGTTTGATAGCTTCGGTTTCCAGTGGAATAATTTCATATGTTACATTTCGCTTAGCTTCACCAATTCCCGATACGATAATATCGATGATTTCTTGTTCGGTTCTTCCACGTAAATATTTTTCTTGTCGGATAATGATGTGGTCAAACATTCTACCAGCAATCAAACCACATTCTTTAATATCTTCATCACGACGATCCCCTACTCCGGCAATAATTCCAATTTTCTTGGTAGCATCAATACTACTTAAATATTCTTCCACTCCTCTATATCCTGCTGGATTATGAGCAAAGTCAATCAGCACTTTGAATTTTTTAAACTCAAAAATATTCATTCTACCTGGCGTTTGTGCAGCACTAGGAATAAATGTTTGCAATGACAAACTAATATCTTCAGTTTTAAATCCTTGTAAATAAGCTGCTAACGTAGCCGCAAGCACATTAGCAATCATAAACTTAGCTTTTCCGCCCAAAGTCAAAGGAACATGTGTTGCTTTTTCAACACGAATTTTCCATTCGCCTTTTTTGATAGTAATAAAACCATTTTCATACACCGCAACAATTTTTCCTTCTTTGGCAAATTGTTTTACTTTTGGATTATTCTCGTCCATTGCGAAGTAGGCAACATTGCAACTTAATTCATTGGCTATTTTCAAACATTGATCATCTTCTGCGTTTAAAATTGCCCATCCATCTTTTTTAATGCTTCTAACGACGGTAGCTTTTACACGCGCTAAATCATCAAGCGTATGAATATCCGACAATCCTAAATGGTCTTCTTGAATGTTTGTTATAATTCCGATATCACAACGGCTGAAACCCAGGCCAGCACGAAGGATTCCGCCACGAGCGGTTTCCAAAACTGCAAATTCTACCGTAGGATCCTTCAGAATATATTCGGCGGAAATCGGCCCAGTAGTATCTCCTTTTTCCATCAAATGATTTTGCACATAAATCCCATCAGAAGTAGTAAAGCCCACTCGATAGCCATTATTCTTAACAATATGCGCCATTAATCGTGTGGTAGTAGTTTTTCCATTGGTACCGGTAACCGCTATAATGGGAATACGACTTGGTTTTCCTGGAGGATAAAGCATGTCAATAACCGGAGCTGCAACGTTTCTCGGCAATCCTTCTGAAGGGGCGAGATGCATACGAAATCCGGGAGCAGCATTTACCTCAAGGATGCAACCTCCAGTTTCTTTCAGAGGTTGTGTTAAGTTTTCTGCCATAATATCTACCCCGCAAATGTCAAGGCCAATCACTCTAGAAATACGTTCACAAAGGAAAATATTTTCAGGATGCATCATGTCGGTTATATCGACTGAAGTTCCACCCGTACTTAAATTAGCTGTTGATTTTAAATAAACTACCTCATCTTTTCTAGGAATAGTTTCTAATGTATAGCCTAATTTTTCTAATAAATCGGTGGTATCTCTATCAACATCAATTTGTGTAAGAACATTTTCGTGTCCATAACCGCGTCTTGGATCTTTGTTCGTTTCTTCAATCAATTGTTGGATATTTTGCTTTCCATCTCCTTTGATGTGAGCGGGTTCTCTTTTGGCAGCAGCAACTAATTTATTATCGATAATTAACACTCTAAAATCATAACCCGTTATAAATTTTTCAACAATAACTCGATGACTGTATTTTTTGGCGTACGCTAATCCTTCAACAGCTTCTTCCCAAGTTTTTACATTGATAGAAGCTCCTTTTCCGTGATTTCCATCTAATGGTTTTAGTACAATTGGATATCCAATTTTTCTAACTACTTCATCCAAATCTTCTTCATCAACACAAATTCCACCACTTGCCACAGGAATGGAGGCAGCATCGAGCATTTTTTTAGTTTGTTCTTTATTGCAAGCAATATCTACAGCAATACTACTTGTTTTGCAAGTAATGGTTGCTTGAAAACGCATTTGATTGACACCATATCCTAATTGTACTAGAGAATTTGTGCCGAGACGAATCCATGGAATATCTCTAGCCACCGCCTCCTCTACAATACTTCCTGTAGAAGGGCCCAATCGAACTCTTTCGCGAATTTCACGCATTTTTTGAATATCGGCTTCGACGTTATATTCTGTTCCGTCAATCAAGGCTTGGGCGATGTTTACGGCAGCTTCGGCTGCATATAGTCCGACATTTTCTTCTGTGTAACTGAAAACTACATTATACACACCGGGTGTTTTGGTTTCTCGAGTTCTACCAAAACCAGTTTCCATTCCGGCGAGCGTTTGAATTTCTAGTGCGATGTGTTCAATAACATGTCCCATCCAAGTGCCGCGTTCTACACGGGAAAAGAATCCACCACGACAACCTTCGGAACAACGATGTTCAATCATGGTAGGAAACATGGCTTCAATACGCTCTCTAAAACCTTCAATTTTATTGGTTGGACGCTCTTCTAATTCTTCTAAATCCAAACGCATTTGGATTAATTTTTTTCTTTGTACACTCCAAATATTTGGTCCTCGTAACGCTTGAATTTTATCAATTTTCATAATATGCTGCTGTTTTGTTTTGGATTGAATTTAATGTATTTGTTAAAAATAAAAAATATTTGTTATACGCAAACAATTTTTATGAGAAAAAGTTTGATTTTTATTTTTTATCGGCATCAGAATGCAATTCGACTATACAAAATGAATTTTCTGATACCTAAGGTGATTATAAAACTACAGTGATTAAGAATGATGAATTGACTCCCAATACAACTCCTAACTAGCCCCGATAGTAGTGAAAATCCTTTCCTCATTTTGTTTGATGGAGCGCAAGCGAAATTACAAATGAGGAAAGATTGAAACGAATAGCGGGAATATGGTTAACAAGTAGTCAATAAGTTTCGCTTCAAAAAGGGAAAATCGTTTGGTCAATAATCTGAAATAGTTATTTTTGCTTTATGAAAATACACGGAAAATTAATAATAATAGGAGGCGCTGTTGATAAAGGCAGTTTTTCTGAAACAGATTTAGATAAGAATGCAGCAAAGAATTTGAATTTCTTTGAAGAAGGTATTTTAAAAAGAGTCATTGAAGAATCTAAACATAAGGAGCAATCTAGAATTGAAATTATTACTACGGCGTCGAAAATTCCAAAAGAAATTGGTCCGGAATATGTAAAAGCATTGAGTTATTTAGGTGCCAATAATGTTGATGTTCTAAATATTGAAAAACGTGAAGAGGCAATGCTCCCAGAAGTTTTGGAGCGTTTGAAAGCTGCCGATGTGGTTATGTTTACAGGTGGTGATCAGTTGCGATTGACTTCTATTCTTGGTGGAACAGCATTTCACGATATTTTGTTAGACAAATATTTAAACGAAAATTTCATTTACGCTGGAACTTCTGCTGGTGCTGCCGCGGCTTCTAACAATATGATTTATCAAGGGAGTAGTAGCGAAGCGTTGTTAAAAGGCGAAGTGAAAATCACTTCGGGATTGGGATTGATTGATGGTGTTATTATTGATACGCATTTTGTACAACGAGGTAGAATTGGACGATTGTTTCAAGCGGTAGTTGGTAATCCAAAAGTATTGGGTATTGGTCTTGGAGAAGACACGGGATTATTGATTACTAATGGAAAGCAAATGGAAGCCATTGGATCTGGACTTGTAATTCTTGTGGACGGACGCGAAATAAAAGATACCAATTTAACTCAGGTTGAAATGGGACAACCGATTTCTATTAATCATTTAGTGACTCATGTGATGAGTAAGCACGATACGTTTGATTTAGATACCTTTAAAATGACGATAAAATCATCACAATACGTTTAGTGAATTTTGATTTTTCAAAACTTAAAGAATGTATTTTTCATATTGACAAAAAAGCAACCTCGCGAGGTTGTTTTTTTTGGTACTTTTTTGAATGAGGTTGTTAAATGGTTTCGGTCTTTAGTCAACATTTCTTTTCTTCGCAATCGTCATCATGATTATTATATATAAAAATGTCGAGGCACTCAATAGAAACCAAAACACTTTTTTTGGCTTGTCGATTTTCAAATCTCGGGAAATTAAAATAGAATTAACAATGGACCACAAAACTGCTCCATAACAAAATAGTAACGAACAATCTTTTCCGAAACTATAAATCCAATATAAATTTTTATCCCCTCGAAATCTTTCCGCATAAGTCGAAATAATTAGACCTGCAATAAATATTCCAGGAATAATAATCGTAAATTTTTGAATTCTTTTCAAGCGATTCATTTTTGAGTTAAAATTGATCATTGGTGCTAGAGAAATGTTTGCTAAAGTGGACATACTTTCTGCGGTAATAAGTAATACAAGTACCAATCAGGGTTTTTCTGAAAACATCTATTTCGTTTTTATTTCTCAATTATATTAAATTTATTAATCTAGAAAAAGGACCAACTACATTTGGTTTACCCTTAACTAATGTAATGGCGCTAAACCTTGTTGTAAAGCGCTTCCGCTAGAATCTAATACTTGTAAACCAAACTGTCGTTGTAAATTAATCATGATAATCAGCAAAAAAAAACTCTATTCAATTTAAACTTTATAAAACTGATTGCTAAGATAACATTGTATTCTTACTCTTCTCTTTTGCTTTGCAATTAATCCTTCAAAAAATCTATCTTTGCACCTTTAAAAAAATAAGTGGATGAGAGCTTCTGTCTTCCATCTTCTAATTTGCAACTCAATAAAAATGATTACAGTTAATGATATTGCCGTTGAATTTGGCGGAACTATATCTTTGTGATATCTTTATTTTCTTATTCTTTTCGATTCTTTATTTAATAAGTATTTTATCGGTTTTAATTAAATTATTTTCTTCATCATAAATATTTACAAAATATAATCCTTTACCAGCCCAAGTTACAGGGATGGTTGTAATGATAGTTTTTTCAAAAGAATGGTGTACTTCTTGCCCCAATAAATTAAGTATCTTAACTTGATAATTTACCGATTTTATTTCATTGCCTAAATCAATTGTGAATTGGCTAAGAGCAGGATTTGGATAAATTTTGAAGTTATCAGTAACGCTAGTGTTTATTCCCAAATTATCAAAAGTATATCTAGCTTGCGCAAAAACTTGATTTGTTCCATTAAAAGAGTAACCACCAGCTAAAATTTTACCGTTTTGTAAATTCAATAATTTATTGATGTTAGAAGAATAAGATATTGGTGTAATCAATGAGCCGTTAGTACCAAATGTTGTATCAATATCCCCATTACTATTAAATCGAGTAATATAAAATTGATTATTATATGTTCCACCTTTAACTAACTTACCATCTGATTGCAAAATCATATCATTATAAAAAACAGTGTCAGTAACCATTCCGTTTATTCCAAATGAATTGTCAACACTGCCATCAGCATTATATTTTGCAGTAGCACCTATTATAGTACTACTATTATAATTTATTATAAATTTATCATCAGAATATCCTAGTAATTCTGTTGCAAAAGATTTTGAATCGGTATTAATTATGTAACCATTTGTCCCAAATGTGGTATCTAAAACTCCGTTAGCATCAAAACGCATGATTCCAAATATATTATCTACAGGACTAAATCCATAAGCTGTATTTATGCCCGTTGATACTACAATTTTTCCATCAGATTGTATATAAATTTCTTTAGCAAACTCATCTGAATCAAGACCAAAATAATTAAAGCGAGTTGTTGCATATCCATTTGTTCCAAAGGTTGTGTCAAGTGTTCCGTCAGAATTTAATTTTAAAAGAACTAAACTTTCAGTAGTTGAATTGGAATCTAATAAAAATTCACCTGTTACAAATATTTTACCATCAGGTTGTGGAAAAATATTGTCGACAAAATCTATTTGAGCATTTAAGATTGTGGATACATCAACAAGACCATTTAAGCCAAAACCATTGTCAAGACTTCCATCTGAATTAAACCTATGAATTGAAGTGTTTCCTCCAGAAACTAAAATTTTACCATCTATTTGTTGCTTTAATTTAAAAGAATCTGAAGAAAATGATACAACAGTTGAAACTAAAATAGTTCCATTAATGCCAAATGTGGTATCAATACCACCATTAACGTTATATTTTATTAATTTGACAGTATCTTTTTGGGAAGCATTTTTAGTACTTGCTAAAGCTATAGTTTTACCATCGGCTTGTTCAATAATTGAAATGATTTTATCTGTTCCGTTTATTAAATTTAATTGATAGGAACTTTCTAATGTTCCGCTATAAGAAAATTGTAATTGTTGTATTTTTTCTGTAGCTCCAGTATAATATGCTCCTCCACTATAGAATGTATAACCAGCAATTATTATTTTCCCATTTGGGTTCAATAATAATGCCTCAAAACTTTCGTTATTTCCTGCATTGTATATTGTTATACCATTTGTACCAAAATTAGTGTCGGCACTGCCATCGCTATTGAATTGCATCAAAGCAAAATTAGAATTTGAAGTTCCTGCTAATACTATTTTGTCTGTTGATAAATATTTTATAGTTTGCTTGTTATTAGTTGGGTCATAAGATGTTGGCGTTGATATTGAAGTTATTAATTCTCCAGTATTATTAAATGTCATATCCAAAACACCATTAGTATTGTATCTTATTGCTGCAAACATTCCGTCAGATGAACCACCAACTAAAATTTTTCCGTCAGATTGAATATCAATAGATGTTGCTCTTTGAGATCCTGTTAATGGCGTGTACACTGTACCGCCAGTTCCAAAAGATGTATCCAATATTCCTGAAGTTGTTAATCGTGCAATAGCAAAATCTGTATTTGTAGTATAATTGAATTCTGTACCCCCAACAAGTATTTTATTATCTGATTGAATTGCTATAGCATAAGAATATCCTTCAACATTATTGATGAAATCAATATTTTGAATTCCTCCATTTCCAAATGTAGCGTCGAAACTTCCATCTATATTTAACCTAGTAACTGCAAAAATATTATTTACACCATTATAATTAAATCCTGTAAGTACTATTTTACCATCTGATTGTAATGCCACATTCAAGATGTTAGGTGATATATATAAACCATTTTCAAATGTAGAATCTAAACTTCCATCTGTATTAAATTGATAAACTTTATTACGTGCTGCAACAACAATTTTGCCATTTGCTTGTATTTTAACATTGTAAAAAAGCTGGCTATTATCGGTTGTAGTCTCTTTGATAATATTAAACCCACTTCCATTAAAGGTTGTATCTAAAGTTCCATCTGGATTAACTCTAGCAACATATGAATTAGAAAAATAGCCAATACCACCCAAACTAACTCCTCCAATATAAATCATTTTTCCATCAGGTTGCAAAATGGCATCATTAATAGAATTTAAGTCGGCAGTTACAGAAAACTGATTAGTAACTATACCATTCCCATTAAAAGTTGGGTCTAATGTCTGTGAAAAACTAATAAAAGAGAATAGAACTGTAAAGAAAAGTAATACTTTTTTCATGTAGTGTTTTTTAATAGATGCACTTTTTTTAAAAGGTTGCGTGCTAATCTTTTTATCCAATGAATTTTGAATTCAAAAGTAAATATAGTTATCTATTTGTATACTTCAAGATATTCTGTTAAAATAAAAGGTTTTAATAAACTTATTAAACAAATATAGAATTAAATCCAATTGCAATTAATCCTTCAAAAAATCTATCTTTGCACCTTTAAAAAAAATCGGATAATTTTAATTATCTAACAATCTTATTTATTTAAATGATTACAGTTAATGATATTGCCGTTGAATTTGGGGGCACCACACTTTTTAGTGAAGTAACTTTTGCTATTAATGAAACCGATAAAATTGCCCTTATGGGTAAAAATGGAGCAGGGAAATCTACTTTGTTAAAAATTGTTGCAGGAGCCAACAAACCTTCTCGTGGTTCTATTTCGGCACCCAGCGATGCAATTGTTGCCTATTTGCCGCAGCATTTATTAACCGAAGACAATTGCACCGTTCTAGAAGAAACTTCCAAAGCTTTTGCAACCGTTTTAAATATGAAAAAAGAAATCGACGAAATCAATGAACAATTGACCATTCGTACCGATTATGAAAGTGATGAATACATGAAATTGATTGAAAAAGTTTCGGAATTATCTGAAAAATACTATTCCATTGAAGAAGTCAACTATGAAGCCGAAGTTGAAAAAATCTTAAAAGGACTTGGTTTTGAACGGGAAGATTTCAATCGTCCAACTAAAGAATTTTCGGGAGGATGGCGTATGCGAATTGAATTGGCTAAAATTTTATTGACCAAACCCGATTTGATACTTCTTGATGAGCCAACCAATCACCTCGATATGGATAGTATTGAATGGTTGGAAGATTTTTTAATTAATTCGGCCAAAGCTGTAATGGTAATTTCGCACGATAGAGCCTTTGTAGACAATATTACCAATCGAACTATTGAGGTAACGATGGGAAGAATTTATGACTACAAAGCCAAATATTCACATTATTTAGAATTGCGAAAAGACCGAAGAGTGCATCAGCAAAAAGCCTATGACGAACAACAAAAATTCATTGCCGACAATCAAGCTTTTATTGACCGATTTCGGGGCACATTTTCTAAAACCGATGCCGTACAATCGCGTGTTAGAATGTTGGAAAAAATTGTTCCAATCGAGGTGGATGAAATTGATAATTCGGCTTTAAAATTAAAGTTTCCACCATCGGTTCGCTCCGGACAATATCCTGTTATTGTAAAAGATTTAGAAAAATCCTATGGCGATCATTTAATATTTAAAGATGCTAATTTAGTTATAGAACGCGGACAAAAAGTAGCTTTTGTTGGAAAAAATGGTGAGGGAAAATCGACGATGATTAAAGCCATCATGAAAGAAATAGACATCAATAGTGGTTCGGTGGAAGTTGGTCATAACGCTCAAATTGGTTATTTTGCTCAAAATCAAGCAGCAATGCTGGACGAAAACGCCACCATATTTGAAACTATTGACCGTATTGCCGTTGGTGATGTTAGAATGCAAATCAAAAATATTCTCGGTGCCTTTATGTTTCAAGGCGATGATATTCAGAAAAAAGTTAAAGTGCTTTCAGGTGGAGAGAAAACGCGTTTAGCCATGATAAAATTATTGTTAGAACCTGTAAATTTATTGATTTTAGATGAGCCCTCTAATCACTTGGATATGAAAACTAAAGACATCATCAAAGATGCCTTGCGGGATTTTGATGGAACACTAATTCTAGTTTCACACGATAGAGATTTCCTAGACGGATTGGCGACCAAGGTTTTTGAATTTGGAAATAAACGCGTAAAAGAGCATTTTGAAGATATTAAAGGATTCTTGGCACACAAGAAAATGGAGAGTTTAAAAGAAATTGAAAAATAAAAGTTAATTTTTCACTTACTATTCAAAAAAGAGGTACATTTATTCTTTATTAAAATTGATACTATGAAAAATATTTTTGCATTTGTTTTGGTTTTGTTAGTTAGTTTTTCTGGCTTTTCGCAAAATAATGGTGAGCCAATGGCATTAGGTTTACCAGGAGATAATTTAAACTTGTATGCTGTATTGGATATCTTTCAAAAATCTCCTACGTTGGAAGAATTTGAACGTGCCATAAACGACAAGTCTAAAAATATCAATAACTTAGATCTAAACAATGATAGAAAAATCGACTACTTAAGAATATTAAGTCATGAAGTTAGCAACACCCATACTATTGTCATTCAAGACCCAATAAGTCCGACAGAAAATCAAGATGTAGCAGTAATTGAAGTATCTAAAGAACCATCCGGCAAAGTATTTATTCAAATTATAGGAGATGAAGCTTTGTATGGTAAAAATTATATCATTGAACCATCAGACTTAGCTTCAGGAGGAACACCAAATCCAGGATATCAATCTGGTTCAGGCTATGTTAATGAACATAATACCCAATACCATCCAGTGAATGATTGGTTAATTGTAAATTTCCTTTTTGCACCAACTTATGTGGTATATCGGTCACCATACAATTGGGGATATTATCCTGTGTATTGGAATCCATGGCCACCTGTTTTCTATGAGAGTTATTGGGGATATAATCGTCATTATTATGCAGATGTATACTATCGCCGATCTGTTGAAGTAAGAAGTACGGTATATTACTCTAACTATGTATCTCGAAGAAATTATTCTACTATTGTCGTTGAAAACAATAGACGTAACGTTTACAGAGAAACCTACAATGGACATCAATATAGAAATTTTGGTTATGAAAATCATCATGAAAATGGCACACCAAGAAGCATAAACAATACTCATGATATTAATCCGAGAGGAACTGAAAATAGCAATCATCCAAATAGCGTTTCTCCAAGAGGGACTATTAACAACACTAATTCGCCAAGATTAAATGGTGCTCCAAAGGAAACTAACACGATTTCAAATCCGAGAACTGTTGCTCCGAGACCAAATCAACAAAATATGCAGGCTTCTCCGCGATCTGTTGTGACACCAAGACAGAATCAAGAAAATAACCCTTCCCCAAGATCAATAGAAACACCAAGACAGAATCAAGAAAACAATGCTACACCTAGATCAATAGAAACACCAAGACATAATCAAGGAAATACTATTTCTAGCCCGAGACCAATGAATACTAGACCTAATAATAGTAATGAAAATATGCCAAGAAATAATACTCAAACACCAAGAGGAATGAATAGCACTCCTAGAAGTAATACTCCAAAATCGCCAAAAACTTCTAGTGAAGGAAAAAACGAAAATAGAGAAGGCGGAAGGCGCTAATTAAAGGTTTACTACAAAAATTTAACCCCGATTATTATTGAATATTGGGTTTTTTTGTAAAATAATTAATAGACTTCATTAAGAATTACAAAAAAACTTCTTTAATTAATTTTGAAAAAATTGGTATATTAACATTAAGTAAACCTCATACACTATGGACTCAATACTTCCTGATGATTTTAAAGTTATTGATACTATCAAATTATCTAAAATTCCAACCAAATTGGATATCAATGCTACTAATGAAGAAAAGAAAGAAAAGCTGCTGAAAGTTCAACAAAAGTTGAGCAAAAAGCAGGACGCAATGTACGCCCATAATAAATATGCTTTTTTAATTTGTCTTCAAGGAATGGATACAAGTGGTAAAGACAGCTTGATCAGAGAAGTATTCAAAGAATTTAATCCGCGAGGAGTTGTCGTAGAAAGTTTTAAAACCCCTACTCCACATGAGCTTGAACATGATTTTTTGTGGCGTCACTATGTTGCATTACCTGAGAAAGGGAAGTTCGCTGTGTTCAACAGAACGCATTATGAAAATGTATTAGTGACGAGGGTACATCCCGAATATCTTTTGAGTGTTAATCTTCCCGGCATTGAAAAGCTAGAAGATATCAAAGAAGATTTTTGGGATAATCGTTTTGAAAGCATCAACCATTTTGAAAAACATCTAGCCCACAACGGAACAATAGTATTGAAGTTTTTTCTGCATTTAAGCAAAGATGAACAAAAAAAGCGTTTATTGAATCGCTTAGAAAACCCTGAAGACAATTGGAAATTTTCGGTCAGCGATCTACAAGAACGCGAACGTTGGGATGACTATATGAAATATTATGAAGAGGCTATCAATAGAACTTCTAAAAAACATGCTCCTTGGTATGTCATTCCTGCAGATGATAAAGAAATGTCTCGATATATTGTGGCAAAAATCATTTGGGAAGCCATGCAGCGACTAACCGACATTAAAGAACCGGAATTAGATCCAAAAATAAAAGCCAATATTGACATTTATAAAAAGCAATTGCAATAAGTTTTTGAAAGATATTTTTTTCAATTCTTAAGGATTACATCATCTGTAATTGCTATCAAATCTATACTTTTGTTGAAATTCTATATCTATGAAAAAGATTATTACATTACTGGTTTTGATTTCTTTGAATTCACAAGCACAAGACCGTCCAAAATTGGTTGTCGGAATTGTAGTCGATCAAATGAAAATGGACTATTTGTATCGTTTTTCAAATGATTTTTCTGCAAATGGTTTTAAGCGATTGACGAATGATGGCTATGTCTTTCAAAACATGCAGTATAATTATATGCCAACATACACTGGCCCCGGACATGCTTCTATTTATACAGGAACTACACCTTCTACACATGGAATTGTTGGTAATGAATGGTTCAGTAGAAAATTGGGCAAAGAAATGTATTGCACTGATGATGCTTCGGTAAAAACTATTGGTGATGGTACAAAAAATGAAGGTGAAATGTCTCCTAAAAATCTTTTATCAACTACTATTACAGACGAATTACGTTTGTCAACTAACTTTAAAGGCAAAGTTATTGGCATGAGTTTAAAAGACCGAGGAGCAATACTCCCTGCTGGGCATTTTGCTAATTGGGCATTTTGGTATAGCAAAACAGGGGCTTTCATTTCAAGTTCTTTTTACGGAGAAAAATTACCCGACTGGGTAACCGAATTCAATATTGAAAAACATTATATGACCTACATTAATAAAGGTTGGGATTTACTAAAACCTTTAGCTAGTTATAATGAAAGTCTAGCTGATAACAACCCTTATGAAGGAAAGTTAAATGGAGCTAATCCAGTTTTTCCATACAATCTAAAAGAGATGTATGATAAGAATGACGCCGGAATCATAAGAGCAACTCCTTTTGGAAATGATTTGTTAGAAGAATTTGCTAAAAAAGCAATCGAAAAAGAAGAATTAGGAAAAGATGACATTACCGATTTTCTAACAGTAAGTTTTTCTTCAACTGATTATGTTGGACATAACTTGGGACCTCGCTCTATTGAATTGCAAGACACTTATTTGCGTTTGGATTTGACAATAGCCGATTTCTTGAATTATTTAGACAAAACAGTAGGTAAAGGAAATTATTTAGTTTTTCTAACCGCTGACCATGCAGGTGCTGAAAATGCAAAGTTCTTGAACGATAACAAATACAATGTCACAAACATAGAACCAAAAGAAATAGCAAAAACATTAAAGAAATTTTCTAAAGATATCTATGGAGAAAATTTAGTGTTGAATTATTCAAACTTCAACCTATTTTTCGACAAAGAAGTTATCAAAACAAAAGGGTTGAAATTAAAAAAAGTAAAAAAAGAATTTAAAGAATTCTTGATGACTCAAGACCAAGTAAAAAGAGTGTACTCAGAAGAAGAAATTCTTGCAAATACAGGATCTGATTTCTATTTGAATTGTATTGCCAAAGGATACGACCCAACCCAAGATGGTGATTTAGTGATTCTAGACAAACCAGGTTATATTGAATATGGCCCAACGGGAACCTCACATGGAACTCCTTATAGTTATGACACTCATGTTCCATTAATTTTCTATGGCTGGAACATCAAAAAGGGAGAATCTCACGATAGAAAAGAAATCTCACAAATAGCTCCTACCCTAGCACAGAAACTAAAAATTACATTTCCAAACGGAACAGAAGCTAAAGTCTTGACAGAAGTGTTGGATAAGTAAGTAGCCTAAAAATCATAAATTAGGATATTCTTATACATATAAAAAACGAAATTCTATTTTAAAAATTAACAGTTCTACAAGTCAATTTCATAGTAATATTTCTAATAGTTAAATCATATCTTTTTTTGTATTTTTGTACTTCTTATAAAAAGCATGAAAGAAGAACAAGTAATATTAGTCAACGAAAAAGACGAGCCCATTGGTTTAATGAACAAACTGGAAGCACATGAAAAAGCCGTTTTGCATCGTGCCTTTTCAGTTTTTGTACTAAATGATAAAAATGAAGTGATGTTGCAACAACGTGCTCATCATAAATACCACTCACCATTGTTATGGACAAATACATGTTGCAGTCATCAAAGAGCAGGTGAGACCAATATTGAAGCTGGAAAACGACGATTATTTGAAGAAATGGGCTTTACCACTGAAATCAAAGAACTGTTTCATTTCATCTATAAAGCTCCATTTGACAATGGTTTAACCGAACATGAACTTGATCATGTAATGATTGGCTACTCTAATGAAGAACCAAAAATTAATTTTGATGAAGTTGAAAGTTGGAAATGGATGACCATCGAAGCTATAAAAGAAGATATGATTCAAAATCCAACTGTTTATACAGTATGGTTTAAAATAATTTTCGACGAATTTTATCACTATTTGGAAGATCACAAGCTTTAAAATATTCCGTCACCCTAAGCACCGTCGAAGGGCAAAAAATCGCTAATTAAAAGAAAATATCAGTATGAAAGTAACCGTTTCCAGAAAAGCACATTTTAACGCAGCGCATCGATTATTTCGAAAAGATTGGACCATGGAGAAAAACGACGCTGTCTTTGGCAAATGCAATAACCCAAATTTTCACGGACACAACTACGAATTAATTGTTTCCGTTAACGGAGAAATTGATCAAGAGACTGGCTTTGTTATTGATGTTAAAATACTTTCCGATTTGATTAAAGAACATGTTGAAACTGCTTTTGATCATAAAAATCTAAATTTAGATGTTCCCGATTTTGCCGATTTGAATCCCACTGCCGAAAATATAGCTGTTGTTATTTGGAATAAACTCCGAAAGCACATTGATTCTAGTAAAGAACTCGAAGTAATATTATATGAAACACCTCGTAATTTTGTAACGTACAAAGGCAACTAAAATGGCACTAAAAGTGGGCGATACACTTCCCGATTTTAAAGCAAAAGATACCAATGGAAACCTTTTTAATAGTCAGGATTATATCGGTAAACATTCACTAGTAATTTATTTTTATCCAAAAGATGATACACCGGGCTGCACAACGCAAGCATGTGGTTTTCGTGATAATTATCAAGAATTTAAAGATTTAGGTGCCGAGGTTATTGGAATTAGTTCCGACACAGTTCAATCCCATATAAAGTTTAAAAGTAAATTCAATTTACCCTTTATTTTACTTTCAGATAACGATAAAAAACTTAGAAGACTTTTTGGTGTCGAAAATGATTTTTTATTTATTCCTGGTCGCCAAACATACGTGATTGACCATAAAGGTGTAATTGTAATGATTTTCAACAGTATGTCATCCATGATTCATATTAAAAAAGCACTTCAAATCCTTAAAAAAGAGTTATAATTTGTTCGAAAGAATCTCGTTTACTTACATTTGTGACTATGAAATTATATCCATTACAATTCAACCCTATCTTAAAAGATAGAATTTGGGGAGGAACAAAATTAAAATCTTATTTAAATAAGCCAATAACCTCTGAAATTACAGGAGAGAGTTGGGAGATTTCTACGGTTGCTCATGACGTAAGTATAATTTCTAATGGAAATTATGCCGGGAAATCTTTAAACGAATTAATAAACGAATTTCCCGATTCAGTTTTAGGCACGGAGGTCTACAAAAAATTTGGCAATCAATTTCCTTTATTATTCAAATATTTAGATGCCCGCGAAGATTTATCGATTCAAGTGCATCCTAATGATGAATTAGCACAAAAAAGGCATCATTCTTTTGGAAAAACTGAAATGTGGTATGTGATGCAAGCCGACTCTAATGCAAAATTAATCGTAGGATTTAAAGAAAAATCATCTCCCGAGGAATATTTAAAAAGTAATGAAAATGGCACTTTTATTGAATTACTTGACATCAAAAAAGTAAAAAAAGGAGAGGTTTTCTTTTTGGCTACGGGAACGGTTCATGCTATTGGAGCAGGAACCGTAATAGCAGAAATTCAGCAGACATCCGATATTACCTATAGAATTTACGATTTTGATCGAATAGACGCTAGGGGTAATACAAGAGAACTTCATATAGATTTAGCATTAGATGCTATTAATTATGATACCGTTGAGGCTCAAAAAGAGTATTCAAAAATTGAAAACAGTTCGAATATTATGGTGGATTGCCCCTATTTCACAACGAATTTTATTCCGCTTAATGAAGAAATGAACTTTACTAAAAATAAAGAATCATTTACGGTTTATATGTGTGTAGAAGGAAGTTTTGAATTGATTTTGCAGAATGAAAAATACAATTACAGCATTGGAGATACAATACTAATTCCAGCAGCAATGTCGGAATTTAAAATAAAAGGAGTAGCATCACTATTAGAAATATATATTTCTTAACTCATATTAGAAAGATTATATGTAATTTTGCGCCAAATTATAAAAAATAAACAAAATGCCAAGTGTTAAAAATTTAAAAAAAGACATCAACTTCGTTTTAGGAGATATTATTGAAGCGGTTTATATTCACGAAATGACTAGCGAAGGAAAACCAACGGATGCAAGCAATGCAGTTATAGATGAAGCTATTACATCTTTTGATGCTTTAATCTCTAAAGTAAATGCTAAAAATGTTGAAAACAAAAAAGCACATTTCAAACAAATCAATGCAGAATTAGAACAAACTGCAAATCAATTGATTGAAAAAATCAATGCTCTTTAATTAAAAATTATCTGAAAAAAGTATAAAAATATTTTGGAGATTTAAAAATCACTATTATATTTGCACCACTAAAGAGTTGCCAGCGTAGCTCAGTTGGCTAGAGCAGCTGATTTGTAATCAGCAGGTCGTGGGTTCGAGTCCCTCCGCCGGCTCTTCGTAAAACCATCATAGAAATATGATGGTTTTTTTATTGATAAAAATTGAAATATAAAATCCGTCTAATTAAAAACTAGACGGATTTGAAATTTATGTGTAAAAAAATTATTTTCTTTTGATCACTTTTTCTGCCGCTTCAACAATGGCTAGATTGTTTAGTTTGTATTTATCCATCAATTGCTCTGGAGTTCCGCTTTCGCCAAAAGAATCTTGAACAGCAACAAACTCTTGCGGAGTTGGATTATTTAGAGCTAGTGTTCTAGCAACACTTTCTCCTAAACCACCAAGAATATTATGTTCTTCGGCAGTAATTACACAACCCGTTTTAGCCACTGATTTTAGAATGGCTTCTTCGTCTAATGGTTTGATGGTATGGATGTTTATAACTTCCGCTGAAATTCCTTTTGTTTCTAATGTTTCTGCTGCAATTAAAGCTTCCCAAACTAAATGTCCGGTTGCAATTATTGTTACATCAGTTCCTTCATTAAGCATGATGGCTTTTCCAATTACGAAAGGTTCGTCTGCTGGCATAAAATTCGGTACAACCGGACGGCCAAAACGCAAATAAGCTGGTCCATGATGGTCTGCTAAAGCTAAAGTTGCCGCTTTGGTTTGATTGTAATCACAAGTATTGATTACCGTCATTCCTGGTAACATTTTCATCAATCCAATATCTTCTAATATTTGATGTGTGGCACCATCTTCACCTAATGTTAAACCAGCATGCGAAGCACATATTTTCACATTTTTATCGGAATAAGCTACCGATTGACGAATTTGATCGTAAACTCTTCCGGTTGAAAAATTAGCAAATGTTCCAGTAAATGGAATTTTCCCTCCAATAGTTAAACCTGCTGCAATTCCGATCATGTTGGCTTCTGCAATTCCGATTTGGAAAAAGCGTTCTGGATGATTTTTTTTGAAATCGTCAAACTTTAATGAACCAATTAAATCGGCACATAAAGCCACAACATTCTCGTTTTTTTGCCCCAATTCGGTCATTCCAGCCCCAAAACCAGAACGGGTATCTTTACTTCCTGTGTTTGTATATTTTTTCATTGTGTTATATTTTTATTATTCTCCTTGTTGAATAAATATATTTTTTGTTTGTTGAGAAGCAACATCAAATTTAAAATCGACTTCTTCGTTTACATAACTTAAAAATTCAGTGTCAACCATTATTTTGCCATCTTTTAAAGAAAGTATTCTATATAAATTTTCATCATCTTTAAATTCTATATTGAATTTTTTTATAAGTTTTAATTTTAAATTAACGCTTTCATCAAAATTCATTTCCTTTTTTAGTGAAAAAAAATAGTAATATTCATTTAGAATAAGGCTTTTATCTTCGTCTTTATAATTAGTTAGGTGGACAATTTTTGTGTTTTTAATAGTGTCATTTTCAAATTCTACTATTTCTTTTCCCTGAACATCTTTCTTATTTGTTAGATTTGGATTATATTTTTGAAAAGGATTATCCAATTTTTTAATGGAACTTAATCTTTTAAAATCAAAATCCATTATAAATAGATTAATTTTTTTGTTTTTGTAATCAAATAAAAGAGCCTTTCGCTTGTTGTTTTTATATTGAATTTGAAGTGTATATGTAGAAT
>CAISUR010000524.1 GCA_903888655.1 uncultured Bacteroidota bacterium
CATTTTATTACACAAAATTGGATTGGCTATTTTTATTGGAATATCTATATATTATTTATTCTTTGCAAAAAGTCAGATTTCACAAACGCACGATGATTTCCATATAAAAAGTAAACGCAGTAGGTTTTTTATGGGGATGTTAACCGCTGCTATTAATTTTTTCCCCATACCATATTATGTTTTTGTAAGTATTTCTTTGGCAGCTTACAATATATTTACATTCGATCCGGTTTCCATTTATAGTTTAGTTTTTGGTGTAGTTTCGGGTTCATTTTCAGTATTTTATTTATACGTAACCTTTTTTAATAAAATGAAATCCAAAGCCGATTATTTCGTAAACAATATGAATAAAATAATTGGCACCATCACAGGATTAATTGCAGTTATCACTTTATTTAACGTTGTAAAAAACTACTTGTAATGGAAGAAAATTTCTTCGAACGAGTGTATGAAATCGTAAAACATATTCCCGAAGTAAAAGTAACTTCCTATGGTGCTATTGCCAAAGCACTAGGAACAGCTCGCTCAGCCCGAATGGTTGGTTGGGCAATGAATGCTTCCCACAATAGAGACGATATTCCAGCCCACAGAGTAGTAAACCGAAAAGGATTACTTTCGGGCAAACATCATTTTGGCGGCACCAATCTCATGCAACAACTCCTTGAAAACGAAGGTATAAAAGTCATAGACAACCAAATCATAGATTTCGAAAAACACTTTTGGGAACCTGAAATCACTTTGTGATTCTAACAAAACTTTATCACTTGTCTATTTTAAACTTTAAACCCATATACTTTTAAACTCTTAAACTTCTTTATATCTTTGCAATCTAAAATCAGTCTTAATAAAAAGATATGATTTTGATTTAATCCATTGAAAATGAAGTTAGATAGAAAAGAAATCCTAAAAGCACTAGAAACCATCACTATTGCTGGCGAAGGAAAAAATATGGTCGAAAGCGGTGCCGTAAAAAACGTGATCACTTTTGGCGATGAGGTTGTAGTCGATTTAGTACTTTCTACTCCAGCAATGCACATTAAAAAACGTGCCGAAGACGATATCAAAAAATTAATTCGCGAACAGTTTTCACCGGATGCGGTTGTAAAAGTCAACATCAAAGTGGAAGCTCCAGAGAAGAATGAAATCAAAGGAAAATCAATCCCTGGAATCAGCAATATTATTGCCGTAGCTTCGGGTAAAGGTGGTGTAGGAAAATCAACAACTACTGCCAATTTAGCCGTTACTTTAGCTAAAATGGGATTCAAAGTGGGTGTTCTAGATGCTGATATCTACGGACCAAGTATGCCGATAATGTTTGATGTAGAGAATGAGAAACCAATTTCTATCGAAGTTAACGGAAAATCCAAAATGAAACCCATCGAAAGTTATGAAATCAAATTACTTTCAATAGGTTTTTTTACCTCACCAAGTCAAGCGGTCATTTGGCGAGGACCAATGGCTGCCAAAGCCTTAAACCAAATGATTTTTGACGCCGATTGGGGAGAACTAGATTTCATGTTAATCGATTTACCACCAGGCACGGGAGATATTCATTTATCTATCATGCAATCGCTGCCTATAACGGGAGCCGTAGTGGTAAGTACGCCCCAACCTGTGGCGTTAGCCGATGCTCGAAAAGGCGTGTCGATGTTTATGAGTGAGGCTATCAATGTTCCCGTATTGGGGATTATAGAAAACATGGCATACTTCACACCAGAAGAACTGCCAAACAACAAGTATTACATTTTCGGACAAGAAGGTGCTAAAAATTTAGCCGAAGATCTACAAGTACCCTTTCTGGGAGAAGTACCTTTAGTACAAAGTATCCGTGAAGCAGGAGATTACGGTCGCCCAGCCGCTTTACAAACGGCTTCTCCATTAGAAAAAATTTATGAGGAAATCGCTCGAAATGTTGTGCAAGAAGTAGTACATAGAAATGAAAATTTACCAGCGACTGAAGCAATCAAAATAACTACAATGGCTGGATGTTCGGCTGTAAAGAAATAGATTGCTAGAGTATTGGTTTGTTAGATTTTTAGAAGTCCAACAATCCAAAATGCTAACAATCCAACAATCTAAATTATGACACACGAAGAATTAACTTTAAATATTGAAAAGGCATTACAAGAAATCAGACCGTTTTTAAATTCAGACGGTGGTGATATTTCATTAGTTTCTGTTCAAGACGAAAAGCATGTAAAAGTTCGTTTTGAAGGCGCCTGCACGGGTTGTAGTGTAAATCAAATGACACTAAAAGCGGGTGTGGAAACTACAATAAAAAAGTACGCACCACAAATTGAAACGGTTGAAAATATCGCTTAATTCAATAGGATTAAAATGATATTTTAACATTTTGTTATTTTGCCAATCTTAAATTTAAAAGAATGATTGAAACCGATATACTTATCATTGGCGCGGGTCCAACAGGACTTTTCGCCGTTTTTGAAGCAGGATTATTGCAATTAAAATGTCATATTATTGACGCACTTCCACAACCGGGAGGACAATTGGCAGAATTGTATCCAAAGAAACCCATCTTTGATATTCCGGGTTATCCCGAAGTTTTAGCGGGCGATTTAGTAAACAATTTAATGGAACAAATTAAGCAATTTCAACCCGGATTTACATTAGCCGAAACTGCCGAAACGATTGATAAATTGGAAGACGGAACATTCATCGTCACGACCAATAAAGGGACAAAACATCATGCCAAAGCTATTGCCATTGCAGGTGGTTTAGGAACTTTTGAACCTAGAAAACCGCAGTTAGAAAATATCTCATTCTATGAAGAAAAAGGAGTAGAATATTTTGTCAAAGATCCTGAATTATTTCGTGACAAACGCATCGTTATTGCTGGTGGAGGCGACTCGGCTTTAGACTGGAGTATTTTCCTTTCAAATGTGGCCTCAGAAGTGACTTTAGTGCATAGACGAAATGAATTTCGTGGCGCTTTAGATTCGGTAGAAAAAGTGCAAGAATTAAAAAAATTGGGTAAAATCAATTTAATTACTCCAGCAGAAGTGGTTGCAATCAATGGTAAAAATCACGTTCAAAGTATCACATTAGAAAACGAAGGAGTACAGCAAGTTTTTGACACCGATTATTTCATTCCACTTTTCGGATTGACACCAAAATTAGGTGCCATAGCCAATTGGGGATTAGAAATTGAAAAAAATGCTATTAAAGTAAATAATGCTTTAGATTATCAAACCAATATTCCCGGAATTTACGCCATTGGCGATGTAAACATTTATCCTGGAAAATTGAAATTAATTTTATGTGGTTTTCACGAGGCAACGTTAATGTGCCAAAGTGTGTACCAACGTATAAATCCGGGTAAGAAATATGTTTTGAAATATACTACGGTTTCAGGCGTTGACGGATTTGATGGCACTCGAAAAGAAGCTGAAAAAGCCGTTGTAAAATCGATTGACTAAATTTTAATATTTGTTTTTAAAAATGGAATTATGGAAAATTTTAAAATGAATAGAAGTGTTGTGTCAAAATCAACATTTGAAGAGGCAGACGATCATGTGACTTTTTATAAAGATAAAACCCCTTTAGAAAGATTGAATTATGCGAGTTTTATTATAAATTCTATTTTTAATGTTACTCCTGAATCAAAAGTAGACAGAAAAGTAACTTTTGCAAGAAAACATGTCAAATAATATTTTCAATAATGATTTTTTAGAATTTTTAATGCTTTTAGATAAGCACAAAGTCGACTTTTTATTAGTTGGAGGATATGCAGTTGTGTTGCATGGTTATGTAAGAAGTACTGGCGATATGGATTTATGGATAGAAAGGACAGAAGACAATTATCAAAAATTAAGAAAAGTATATTTTGATTTTAGTGCGCCAATATTTCCGCAAGAACAGTTTTCGAATCATAAATTCAATGTTTGGGGGATTGGCGTAGAACCAACTAAAATTGAAATAGTAACTCAAGTTGACGGATTGATTTTTGAGGAGAGTTTTAAAAAGAAAAACTTTTTTAAAGTTGATAAATTACAAATTCCATATATTGATTTTGAAGATTTAATAAAAAATAAACAAGCTTCAGGCCGATATAAAGATTTAGCTGATATTGAACAATTAAACAAGAAAAAAGATTAATTAATGCCTCAAGATATAATCATAAAAATAACCGATAGAGAAGGAGTAATTCACGAAGTTCAAGCGCCAACCGACATGAATCTTAATATCATGGAATTGATTCGAATGTATGAATTAGCTCCCGAAGGTACTGTTGGAGTTTGCGGCGGAATGGCGATGTGCGCGTCATGTCAATGTTATATATTGAACGATGTTTTAACAACCGAGCGAAATGATGATGAAGAAGCCATGTTATCTGAAGCCTATCATGTACATGCAAATAGTAGATTAGGTTGTCAAATACCAATTACTGAGGATATTGATGGTTTAGCGCTGGAAATTGCACCTGAACAATAATAAAAAAGCGAGAAGAAATTCTCGCTTTTTTATTGTCTAGTAACTTATTAATAATCGAAATACCAATTGAAAATATCACATCGTAATCCAATTGAAAACCATGCCGTGTTTTCTTTTTTAACTAAATCTGTCTCCACTGTTGGGTCGAATTTTCTGTAAATAAAACTTCCAAAAACTTTTAAATTAGTTGCTGGATTGATTAAATAACCTGCTTGTAAATTGGCAATAAAAATATTGGTTTTATTACCTTGACCAACAACAACATTACTATCAAAAGGGCGATTATCATTGTAACCTAAATAAATATTTCCACCATAATTATAATTATCGGTTGAGGTGTTAAAATCCAAACCACGAATACCAACACTAATTTGAGCATCTCCAAAATATCTTCCTTTATGATATCGTGCAATTGCCACTAATTCTTTGGCATTGCCTCCCCATTGATGTCCTAAACTTTGATTGTAGGTTCCATAATTTGTAATGACATCACTATGAGAATATACATAGGGGCGAATATGGTTGTACTCTATTTGTAATAACAAATTAGTAATATGGAAGGCATTAAAATATTTCGCTCCGATTTGGTATGCAAATTTATTTTTCCAGCTATTTTTGACCTTCATAACATCGCTAGATGAAAACTCATCTATGAGAAGCTGTCCATAAAAATTAACATTATTATTCCATTTATATTTTGAAGTAAACCCCAACATTTCATTACCGCTTTTAGAAGATGAGGTAATCTCCACTGCACGGTAGAAGATAATGGGATTAGCAAAATCAAAATCAAAGCCTCTATTATTCTGGTTTGCCCATACTACAGATTCAAATAAACCAAGATTAAATCTTTTAGTGACATTCCAGCTCAAATAATGCATCGCAACATATTTGGAAGCATATGTTCCATCTACTGTTACGGCATCTCTGGTGTCTTTCAACCACATATAGGTGTTGGTATATTTAATTTTCCAAAAAGTAGTGTTAATTTTTAAATAAGGATAGGGTGTAACACCATCTGTTAAAAATAAAGAACGATAGCCATCTCCTACAAAATTTCGTCCATATCCTAACTGTAAATCAATCAATTTACTTGGTGTGTAAGTTAGATTTGCCTCTGCCATAGGAAAATCAAAAGCATTTGATTTAAATGATTTGGCAATACCCATTCCAGGAATAATTGCCGGATTTCCGCCTGATGGATTTATTGAAGTTGCATAATTGTTATAATAATCGGCAAATCGACCTTGGCTTTCAAAAATAGTGGAGGTAAAATTTAATTGGCTTCCAAGTCCACCTCGAATTTGAATTCCACGAGTATTTATATAAGTATAATTATTGACACTTGGAGTGCTTTTGCCCATTTGTAAATCAAAAATTGGATTCATTGTAAACCAATAATCATCACCTTGAATCGCAACTGTATTTTCATTCCAAATTTTTCTTCCCCACCAAGAGGTTTTATTTTTCATCAATTTCGTGTTTTCAGCCTCCAAATTATAATATTTTGAAACTTCGGCATAAGTATAAGGCTTTGAACCTGTATGATTATTGCTTCCTACTTGATTCATTGCCGCATCGAATTGTGCGTAATAGCTATGGGAAAACGGAATATTCAAATGACTTTGAAACTGTGGATTTTTAAATTTTTGATATGCAATACTATCAAATTCCGTAAGTTCTTTGTTTTTAACAGATTTATTTACTGTTCTGCTTGTTTCAATCTCTTTTGAAGTATGGTTTTCCTGCTTTTCAATTCGAGTTTCCGCAGGATTTTGTAATGGAATCCCAATTTTAATGGTGTATTTAGAATAAGTTGGTTTGCCATTGTATGTTGGTGGACTTATTGTAGGCATTTTTTCAAAAACTCTTTTACTTTCTTGAACCAAATCATCTTGATTAGCATCTACATATTGCACTTTGAATGTTCCTTTATCATCCACTTCAAAAAGCACTATGATGCTTCCTCTATAATTAGTTTCTTTTAACTTTTGAGGAACCTGAAAGTTGTTATATATAAATGATTGCAACTCTTTAGTAAAGCAAGACTCTAAATCGTTTCCTTGTAGGGTATTACAATTCGGAAAAACAGGCATTTGCTCACTTCCTTTTTGAGCCGTAAGAATCATTACATTAAAAAGAAACAAGACGATAGTAATTTTTTTCATCATAATTAGATAGTATTAATATTCGTTGGTTGTTGTTTGCCCATGAGCAATTGCTCTGGCAGATGAGGTTCCAATTCTTTTGACTCCTAATCGAATCATCTCTAGAGCTTCACTATATGTTTTAACACCGCCAGCAGCCTTGATTGATAGTGGAGAACCGTTTTCGAGCATCATAATAATGGCGGGTATTGTTGCGCCGTTTGGTAATCCGTTATCAGTGTGATAGAAGCCTGTAGATGACTTTACAAAAACCGAGGAATAGTATTCTTCTTTAAAATTAGATAGCACCACATTTTTTATTAAGGCAGAAAATTGAATAATCTGATCAGGATTTAGAGCGGCAACTTCAATAATCCATTTTACAATTTTATGATGCGATAGTCCTAGTTTTGTTCCTTCTAAAACTTCTCTTTTTACCAAATCAATTTCACCTCTTTTAAAAGCTTCATAATTACAAACAAAGTCTAAATCGTCGGCCCCGTCTTCAATGGCCTTTTGAGCTTCAGCTACTTTTGACTCAATTGAATTAGTTCCTTCGTGGAAGCCAATAACAGTCCCAATAGTTACTTTTGAATGGGCATCTGTTATTATTTTCTTTGCTAATTTCACCATATTGGGGCGAATCATAATAAGTTTAAACTCTTCATTGATGGCTTCTTTTACAAAATGCTCCACAATTTTTGTGTTTTCCTTTTCTGATACACCAGCCTGTTCGGGGGTTTTGAGATAAGTAGAATCTAAATAATGCTTAATGTTTGTCATTTTAATTTGGAAAAGATAAAGGTACAAAAAAACCTTATCCTAATTGATTTGCCAAAAATAACTAAAGATTGAAGTTTAAAGGTAAATTAAAAGTAATATTCCTTTATGGTAAAGTCATTTCTTTTCATTTTCATGGTGTTTTATATTATCTATTCGGACATCAGAGATCTTAATAACGCCAATAGTAATATTCTAATTCAATTTAAAATTGACCTGCAATCGATCTAATTCGTTCAACAATTCATTAGAAATCTTTACTTTTAATTTTCTACTAGGCATTACTAATGAATTAACAACTTTAAACTGTTCAATTTCTTTTGTTTCTTGTTGAGTTATCTCTTCCTCTTCTACTTCGGTTTCAATATCTAAATTATCAATGTCAATGTCTCTTTCGTTTTCCATTGGGAGTATTTCTTTAACAGAAATGGATTCCGCTTTTGTAGTAATTTTTTCAATTTCCATGACTTCAAAAGTTACTTGATTTATACCTTCATTGGCTTTGAAAACAGCATTTAAGTTTTGAATTAAATTTGGTTGTAAATCTTCTATATTTAGCAAAACAGAAAGTTTTTTGGCAAAGGTTGGTAGCACATCGGCCAATAATTTGGCATCTTGAAAACTGATTTGCGGCTCTGATTTTTTTCCTGTCTCACGATTTACCCAACCATCTTTCACCGAAATTTTAAAATATACAAATTGATTGTTGACCAAGAAATGACGAAATTTTAAGTAGTCTTCGTTAAAAATTCTAAAGTCTTGGCTTTCATCATAACCTTCCAAAGTGAACATGGCCCAATCTTTTCCTGTTTTACCTGTTCGATACTGCACATTGGTGACAATTCCACCAAATGAGAGTGTCTTGCCAATAAAATTCTCTAAGTTCTTCAAATGTGTCAAACGAACATTACAGAAGTATTTCATCTCATAGCGATAATCGTCCAGTGGATGGCCCGAAATATAGATTCCAACAACTTCTTTTTCTTTGGCTAATTTTTCCATTGTGCTCCATTCTTCGCAAGGTGGCACAACAGGTTCGGCAATTTGAACATCGCTTGCTTCACCAAACAAGCTTACCTGTGACGAGTTTTCATTTTCTTGAAATTTAGAACCAAATCGAACTGCTTTTTCCAAAAAAGTAATTCCTTCACCTTCTATATGAAAATATTGCGCTCGATGGGTTTCTTTAAAACAATCGAATCCTCCAGCATATGCCAAACTTTCAAACGCTTTTTTGTTGGCTGCTCGTAAATCAATTTTTTTTGCCAAATCGAAAATTGATTTATAAGGAGCTTCTTTTCTGTTTTGAACAATGGTTTCAACGGCATTGGCTCCAACGCCCTTAACAGCTCCCATTCCAAAACGAACAGCATATTCATTATTTACGGTAAATTTATAAAATGATTCATTAACGTCAGGACCCAAGACTTTCAATCCCATGCGTTTACATTCTTCCATAAAGAATGAAACTTGTTTGATATCATTCATATTATTGGACAAAACTGCGGCCATATATTCAGCAGGATAATTGGCTTTCAAATAGGCCGTTTGATAGGCAATCCAAGCATAACAAGTGGAGTGCGATTTGTTAAACGCATATTCCGCAAAAGCTTCCCAGTCTTTCCAGATTTTTTCTAATTTTTCAGCAGAATGTCCTTTGGCTTCGGCTTGAGAAATGAATTTAGGTTTCATCTTATCCAATACATCACGCTGTTTTTTCCCCATTGCTTTTCGCAAAACGTCGGCATCACCTTTAGAAAAATCGGCTAATTTTTGGGATAAAAGCATTACTTGTTCTTGATAAACCGTAATTCCGTAGGTGTCTTTTAGCAATTCTTCGCAGGCATCTAGATCGTAGACAATCTCTTCTTCGCCGTTTTTACGTTTGATAAAACTCGGAATGTATGCAATGGGTCCCGGACGATACAGCGCATTCATGGCAATTAAATCAGGGAAAACCGTTGGCTTTAATTCTTTCATGTACTTTTGCATTCCCGGACTCTCGTACTGGAAAATACCGACTGTTTCACCTCTTTGAAAAAGCTCATATGTCTTAACATCATCAATCGGAAATTCGTCTGGATTCAATTCAATTCCAGTTCTGTATTTTACCAACTTTACAGTATCTTTTATTAAAGTTAGTGTTTTTAATCCTAAGAAATCCATTTTCAACAACCCAGCACTTTCTACTACTGAGTTATCAAATTGGGTTACATATAAATCAGAATCTTTGGCGGTAGCAACGGGTACAAAATTGGTTATATCATCGGGCGTAATAATCACTCCGCAAGCATGAATTCCAGTGTTTCTTAAATTACCTTCTAAAATTTGAGCTTGTTGAATGGTTATTCCTCCCAAATCAGAGGCTTTTCCGAGTGTAATTAATTCTTTTACTTTTTCAAAATCTTCGGGACGTAATGCTGCTTTTAACTTGGCATCGTCCATAGAAAATATCTTTTCCAAATTCAAATTAGTTGGAATCAACTTTGCAATTTTATCGGCTTCAAATAATGGTAAATCCAGTACACGAGCGGTATCTCTAACTGACGATTTTGCCGCCATAGTTCCGTAAGTAATGATTTGTGCCACTTGCTTTGAACCATATTTTTGAATCACATAATCCATTACTTTACTGCGTCCTTCATCATCAAAATCGATATCAATATCGGGAAGTGAAACCCTATCAGGATTCAGGAAACGCTCAAAAAGCAAATTGTATAGTAACGGATCTATATTGGTAATCCCAAGGCAATACGCCACCACTGAACCAGCGGCCGAACCACGACCAGGGCCCACAGAAACTCCCATTTTTCGAGCCTCAGCTATGAAGTCTTGCACAATCAAAAAATAGCCGGGATATCCCGAATTTTCTATAGTTAGTAATTCAAAATCAATACGTTCTTTGATTTCTGGGGTGATTTCCGTATACCTTCGTTTGGCTCCTTGGTACGTTAAATGATGTAGAAATTTATTTTCACCTCGTTTGCCACCATCCGTTTTATCTTCGTGAACTAGAAATTCTTCTGGAATGTCAAATTTTGGAAGCAAGACCTCACGAGCCAAATTAAAAATTTCGATTTTGTCGACAATTTCGGTGATGTTGGAAATGGCTTCAGGCAAATCCGAAAATAGTTTCTTCATTTCCTCACTCGACTTGAAATAATATTCGTCATTGGGTAGTCCAAAACGATAACCGCGACCACGACCAATTGGTGTGGATTGCTTTTCACCATCACGAACACAAAGCAAAATATCGTGAGCGTTGGCATCTTGTTTGTTGATGTAAAACGAATTGTTAGTCGCAACTGTTTTCACATTATGTTTTTTTGCTAATGAAATTAACGATTGATTCACGCGATTTTCATCTTCTTGATTGTGACGCATCAACTCAATATATAAATCAGCTCCAAATTGTTCTTTCCACCAAAGCAAAGCTTCTTCGGCTTGATTTTCGCCAAGATTTAAAATTTTATTCGGAATTTCGCCATTCAAACTTCCCGATAGTACTATGACATCTTCTTTATATTGAGAGACAATTTCTCTGTCAATTCGGGGCACATAATAAAATCCATCGGTGTAGGCAATAGAAGCCATTTTGGCTAAATTATGATAGCCTTTTTTATTTTTGGCAAGCATGACAATTTGATAGCCATTATCTTTTCGACTTTTGTCTTTGTGATTGTCACAAACAAAAAACTCGCAGCCTACAATGGGTTTAATGATGGTTTCTAAAAGGGTTTCTCCTGCTTCAAGTGCAGCTTTATTTTTGGCTTCCGCCGATTTATTGTGATTGATTATATCTCTCACAAAATGAAATGCCCCCATCATGTTTCCAATATCGGTCATAGCAACAGCTTTCATTTTGTTTTTTACTGCAGCAGCAACTAAATCTTTTACAGAAACAGTAGATTGTAAGACCGAAAACTGCGTATGATTATGAAGATGAACAAAATCGGTATCAATAAGAATTTGCTTGTTTTCTGATAATGTTTCTTTAGAAATGGATATATTTTCTTTATCGCCAAATTGTTGTCGAATTTTATCTGAGGCTTCTTTAAGATTAATGTGCTTGAGACCAATCAACTGAATGGATCTCGGATTTTTAAGTTGAAAATCCTCAAAATATTCTTGTTCAACGTTAAGCTCTCCTTTAGTAAAAACTTCGGTACGAATTAATTCAAAAAAACATCTTGTTGTGGCTTCAACATCGGCTGTAGCATTGTGAGCCTCTGCAAAAGGCTCGTTAAAAAGATATTGATGTAATTCGGTTAACGTTGGTAATTTGAATTTTCCACCTCGTCCGCCAGGCAGTTTCAATAAGGAAGCTGTAATTTCGGTACAAGTATCCAATATAGGCATTTGAGTCATAGGCGAATCTATTCCCATTCGATAGAATTCACACCCCATAATATTAACATCAAACCCTACATTTTGACCTACAATGAATTTGGTTTTGGAAAGGGCTGTATTGAATTTTTCGAGTACTTCTTTTAGCGAAATACCTTGTTTCTGCGCTAGTTCGGTAGAGATTCCATGCACTCTTTCGGCATCATAAGGAATATTAAACCCCTCTGGATTGATAAGATAATCCTGATGTTCAACAAGATTTCCCATTTCGTCATGCAATTGCCATGCTATTTGGATACATCTTGGCCAATTGTCAGTATCAGATATTGGTGCAGCCCATTTTTTGGGTAATCCTGTGGTTTCGGTATCGAAAATTAAATACATTTGAAAGTAATTAGTGATAAGTGACTAATAATTAGAAAAAAACTAATTATTAATTACAATTTCAAAAGTACATTTTAAGGAAGAGAATGTCAATTTTAGTTATTAACAAAAAACAAAAAAACCATCCGAATTCTCGAATGGTTTTTACTATATAATAAGTTTCAAAAACTAGTATCTTCCTCTGTTTCCACCACCATTATTGTCTCTGCTTCCGCCACTATAACCTCCGTTACCGCCTCCGCGAGAGTTTCCGCCACCATTGTAACCACCACCACTTGGACGGTTGTTAGAAAAAGATTTTCTTTCTCCTTCTGGTTTTGGTTCCGATTTGTTAACTACAATAGTACGACCATCAACAGTTGCGCCGTTCAATTCAGTTATTGCTTTTTCAGCTTCTTCTTCGTTTTCCATTTCAACAAAACCAAAACCTTTACTTCTTCCAGTAAATTTATCAGTAATGATTTTAACAGAACTAACCGATCCGTACACTTCAAAAGACTCTCTTAAATCTGCTTCCTCAATACTCCAAGGAAGACTTCCAACAAAAATATTCATAATAATTTTTTAAAATTCCTGTCAAAGATACTCTAAATAAAATGTAATCTACTATAAATTAGACATTAATTACATATTTAACAAAAAAAACCTTTCGTTATCGGAAAGGCTTTTATTATTTATATACATTATTTTATGGAGTAGGTATAACGGGTACTTTATAGAAAGAACCGTATTGGAAATTTACTTGCTCGCCTCCCAATGGATTACCATTAGAATTAATAGCATTGAATTTAAAATTTCCTGTAATGGTATCTCCTGTGTTCTCGGTAATGTTTACTTCTCCATTACTTCCAACAACATTCAAAACTTGAATTTTTGCATCATTTCCACCTCCAACGATGGTGATGACATCTCCTGATTTATATCCAGTTCCTGGTGATGCAACTTTTACAGAAGTAACTATGCCGCTGTTGTTAGTGATCACTGAAAGTGTTAATCCACTTCCTGTTCCTCCTGTAGTAGCATGTGAATTTGTACAAGTAATAGAAGTTCCTAGGGTTGTGCAATCAGAAATATATCCCGTTCCTCCTGAAATCATACTAGGATACATTTTAGCAACAGGGCCCGTAATTACACTTGTTTGATAAGATAGGCTTATTCCATTAAAAGTAGATTCATAGGTAGCTTGCGTGTTTGTGTTGGAGGTTCCGAGGTAATAAGTTCCAACATAGGAATTTGCTACATTCAGATTTACTTCTTCATCTTGCGCCAAAGCTATGAATGAAACAGCACCGGTAGTTACCGATTTGTAGGCTTTAACATCAATTGCTCTAAATAAAACGCCATCTCTGTAAGCTTGAAACCCTGGATTATTAAATTTAACATCATTAGAGCAAGAGGATGCAATAATTGAAAATAGAATTAAGGAAAATATTTTTTTCATTTTTAAAAATGTCATTTACAAATACAAAAATAGTTTTTTTAGTGGATTTACATACATTTTTTACCTAAAAATCAATTAAAATATTTTTTGATTGATAAGTTAGTTAGAGTCGAAAAGTTTTATATATTTGCACCCTTAATTAACAGAGGTCGAGTACCTCAAAATTTAATCACAAGATTATGTCAGTAAAAATTAGATTACAAAGACACGGTAAAAAACAAAAACCATTTTACTGGATCGTTGCGGCAGATGCTCGCTCAAAAAGAGATGGTAGATTCCTTGAGAAATTAGGAACTTACAATCCAAACACCAATCCTGCAACTATTGATTTAAACATTGACCAAGCGGTTCAATGGTTACACAATGGAGCACAACCAACTGATACTGCAAGAGCAATTCTTTCTTATAAAGGTGCTTTATTGAAACATCACCTTGATGGTGGGGTTCGTAAAGGTGCTTTAACTCAAGAACAGGCTGATGCAAAATTAGCTGCTTGGATTGATGAAAAAGCGGGTAAAGTTGACGCTAAAAAAGACGGATTGTCTAAAAAACAAGCAGAAGCAAAAGCTAAAGCATTAAAAGCAGAAGTTGTTGCTAATGAAAAACGTGTAAACGCTGCTGCTGAAGCATTGAAAGCTGCTGAAGCTCCAGAAGTTGCAGAAGAAGAAGTTGCAGAAGAAGAAGTTGCCGAAGAGGTTGTTGCTGAAGTTGCGGTTGAGGAAGCTCCTGCTGTAGAAGAAGCACCAGCTGCTGAAGAAACTAGCGAAGAGACCGAAGCTTAATTTGTTGCGATAATGCGTAAAGAAGATTGTTTCTACTTAGGCAAAATCGCTAAAAAATTTAGTTTTAAAGGGGAAGTTCTTATTTATTTAGATACTGACGAACCCGAGTTATATGAAGATATGGAATCAGTTTTTGTTGAATTCAACAAAAACTTGGTTCCATTTTTTATTGAAAATTGCAACCTTCATAAAGGCGATTTTCTTCGAGTTAAATTTGAAGATATTGACACAGAAGCTGATGCCGATGAAATTATGGGTTGTGAAATTTACCTTCCTTTAAATATGTTGCCAAAACTAGAAGGCAACAAATTCTACTTTCACGAAGTTATTGGTTTTGAAATTGAAGACCAACGATTGGGTGTTTTTGGTAAAATTGTTTCTATAAACGACACTTCGGCGCAACCTCTTTTTGAAGTCGTAAATGGCAATGTGGAAATTCTTGTTCCGATGATTGACCAGTTTTTGATTAAAATTGATCGAGAAAACAAAAAAGTAGTTATGAATTTGCCGGAAGGTTTGGTGGAAATGTATCTTTAAAGATTTTTAGATTGTTGGATTTCTAGATTTTTAAATTCTATTAATTTTCAGAATATGGCAACTTTCAATTTCAAACAATTTACGGTTCAACAAGATCGATGTGCTATGAAAATTGGTACCGATGGCGTTTTACTTGGTGCTTGGTGCCCAATTGACAATAATCCGTTTTCGGTTTTGGATATTGGTGCGGGTACTGGAATTTTATCGTTAATGCTTGCTCAAAGAAGTAATGCCGAACAAATTGACGCTTTAGAAATTGACGAAGACGCTTACGAACAATGCGTCGAAAATTTTGAAGCTTCGCCTTGGAGCGATCGATTGTTTTGTTTTCATGCAGGTTTGGATGAATTTGTAGATGAGCCTGAAGACGAATATGATATCATTATTTCCAATCCGCCTTTTTATTCTGAAGATTTTAAAACTGATAACTCACAACGTGATTTAGCTCGATTTCAGGATGCTTTGCCTTTTGAAGATTTGGTAGAAGCCGCGGATTTACTGCTTTCAGAAAACGGAATCTTTGCTGTAATTATTCCTTTTAAAGAAGAAGTACGTTTTATTGATTTATGTGCCGAAGTTGAATTGTTTCCTGTAAAAGTCACTCGGGTAAGAGGATCGCATAACACGCCAATTGTAAGAAGTTTGTTGGCATTTAAACGTTATGAACTTTCCGTTTTAACCGCAGATGAATTGGTTATTGATATCAGTCGACATGAATATACCGATGAATATATTGAGTTGACGAAAGACTTCTATTTAAAGATGTAGCCCTAGCCCAGATAGTAGCGGCATCCTTTTTCTTTTTTCTTTAAAAAGGAAAAGATAAAGCGGATAGCTGGATTAGCTTCAAAAAATAACAAACGTTGAACTATTTCTCAATTCTATTTTCTTACCTTTGCAAACGTTTTCGTAATTCGGTTTTTTTGACTAATTACCAATCACTAATTACTAATCACTTTTAAGAAAATGAAACCAGATTTATTTCAAGCTCCCGATTATTATTTGTTAGACGATTTGCTAACAGAAGAACATAAATTAGTGCGCGATTCAGCTCGTGCGTGGGTGAAACGCGAAGTTTCTCCGATTATAGAAGATTATGCACAACGTGCTGAATTCCCGAAACAAATTATTAAAGGTTTGGGTGAAATTGGCGGATTTGGTCCGTACATTCCAGAAGAATATGGCGGTGCTGGTTTAGACCAAATTTCGTATGGTTTGATTATGCAAGAAATCGAAAGAGGTGACTCGGGTGTGCGTTCTACTTCATCGGTACAATCGTCTTTGGTGATGTATCCTATTTGGAAATTCGGAACCGAGGAACAACGTATGAAATACTTGCCAAAACTAGCAACCGGTGAATTCATGGGTTGTTTCGGATTGACTGAGCCTGATTATGGTTCGAATCCGAGTGGTATGGTAACCAATTTCAAAGACATGGGCGACCATTATTTGTTGAACGGTGCTAAAATGTGGATTTCGAATGCGCCATTCGCTGATGTTGCCGTAGTTTGGGCAAAAGACGAATCGGGGAGAATACACGGATTGATTGTAGAGCGCGGCATGGAAGGGTTTACCACTCCAGAAACACATAATAAATGGTCACTTCGTGCTTCGGCTACAGGCGAATTGATTTTTGACAACGTGAAAGTGCCTAAAGAAAATTTATTACCAGGAAAATCAGGTCTTGGCGCACCAATGATGTGTTTGGATTCGGCAAGATACGGAATTGCTTGGGGTGCTATTGGTGCGGCTATGGATTGCTACGATACCGCTTTGCGTTATTCAAAAGAACGCATTCAATTTGACAAACCGATTGCTGGCTTTCAACTGCAACAAAAGAAATTAGCCGAGATGATTACCGAAATTACCAAAGCACAATTATTAACGTGGCGTTTGGGTGTTTTAAGAAACGAAGGAAAAGCCACTACAGCTCAAATTTCGATGGCCAAAAGAAACAACGTAGACATGGCCATTCATATTGCTCGTGAAGCTAGACAAATGTTGGGCGGAATGGGAATTACAGGCGAATATTCCATCATGCGTCACAGCATGAACCTAGAATCTGTGATTACTTATGAAGGAACACATGACATTCACTTGTTGATTACAGGTGCTGATATTACTGGAATTCCGGCGTTTAAATAATAGTTTCATTTGCACCGTCGAATATCACATTGGGCGCAGTCGAAATGTTAGAAGCGAATGGCTTGGGCGTTTTTGTAATCCATATTCCTGCTGTTCGCTCTACAAGGTGCCGCTTCCATCAGGGCTAGTTAGTAAGCTTTTGGCTACTAAGCAAAACAATGATTAAACAATAAATAAAATTGATATAAAATGCTTCTCTATGTAGGGAAGCATTTTTACATTTGTATATAATTTAGCAATCCAATTCCCATTGGAAATTCGTAAATACAATAAAAAGCTATGAACATTCAAGAAATCAATCAGTCGATATCCCATCAAAAAAATCAGTTATTGAATCATTCGTTATACGAAAAAGTAAAAACAATAGAGGATTTACATCGTTTTTTAGAGAATCATATTTATGCCGTTTGGGATTTTATGTCGCTTTTAAAAGCATTACAAAATAAATTGACGTGTACCACCACACCATGGTTACCCGTTGGAAATCCTGAAATACGCTACTTAATTAATGAAATTGTTGTGGCAGAAGAAACCGATTTGGCTTTTGACGGATCCCGACAAAGTCATTTTGAAATGTACTTGGACGCCATGCAAGAGTGCGGCGCAAATACATCTACAATAACTGCATTTCTTGAAAATGTAAAAACGACGCAAAATATTTTTGTTTCCATTAAGCAAAGCGATTTGCACCCGAATGTAAAAGCCTTTTTAGATTTTACTTTTCGAGTGATTGAAGAAGGAAAACCGCATCAAATAGCAGCTGCTTTTACTTTTGGACGCGAAGATTTGATTCCGAGTATGTTTACTGAAATATTGAAAAATTTCCAAACCAATTTTCCGGAAACTAAACTAGATAAATTAGTCTATTATTTCGAACGTCATATTGAATTGGATGCCGACGAACACGGACCAATGGCCATGCAAATGATTACCGAATTGTGTGATACCGAGACCAAATGGAAAGAAGTGAAAGAAATTTCGATTCAAGCCTTAGAAAAAAGAATTGGGTTATGGGATGCTATTGAAACAGAAATGAAGCAAAAACTTGAATTAGTTTAATTTCAGCAACAGAAAATAAATTTTAATTAATCTTGTAAATCTACTCTTCAATTATCTTTTTAATATTGATGTTATCGGGTAACCTTCCCACATTTTGAAGTTTGATAGCCGCTAACTTTTGAGCAATTGTAATGCAATCGTTCAGATTTTTTTGTTCTATTTTAGCATACAAAAAACCCGTCCAAAAGGCATCGCCTGCCCCTGTAGTATCTTTAATTTCGTTAATTTGAATGGCTTTTTGAAAAAGTAATCC
>CAISUR010000525.1 GCA_903888655.1 uncultured Bacteroidota bacterium
AAAATTGTACGTTCCGAATAAATCGTGATATTCGTTTTAGTAAAGACAAATCGCCTTATAAAACCAATATGGGGGTTTGGATGTCGCAAGATAAGAATCGCAAAAATGCGCCGGGTTATTATATTCATTTTGAAAAAGGGAATTGCTTTATTGCGGGTGGTGTTTGGTGTCCGGAGCCGAGTGAGTTAAAACAAATTCGCAAAGAGATTGAGTTTTTCCATGATGATTTAGAAGCGGTGCTTTCGGATAAAAAGTTTACCTCAGAATTTACGGGCTTGGATAAATCGGAAGGGAATATGTTGAAAAAAGCGCCTAAGGATTTTGACCCTACTCATCCTGCTATTGAGCTTTTAAAACTAAAGAGCTTTACGGCTTCTCATAAGATTAATGAGAAAGAGTTTACGGATAAGGACTTTAGCAAAAAAATAGCTAAACAATTAATTGCGTTACAACCAATGAATGACTTTTTGAGACGAGCTTTGGAAACTGTTGAATAATTAGGAATTACTGATGAAGATTTACGATAACTTTTCTTTAAAAAAATACAACACTTTTGGGATTGAAGCGAAAGCGAAACAATTTGTTGCGGTGCATACTGTTGCGGAATTGAAAACGGTTTTGGAACAACACCAACACGACAAAAAATTTATTTTGGGTGGTGGCAGTAATATGTTATTGACTCAAGATATTGATGCGTTGGTGATTCATGTGGATTTGAAAGGCAAACGAATTGTTAAGGAAGATGACGATTTTGTTTGGGTAGAAAGTGATGCGGGTGAAGTATGGCATGAGTTCGTGTTGTGGACGATTGACCAAAACTTTGGTGGCTTGGAAAACATGTCATTAATACCGGGCAATGTGGGAACAACTCCTGTGCAAAATATTGGGGCGTATGGCACGGAGATTAAAGATACTTTTGTTTCTTGTGAGGCGATGCATATCAATACACAAACGATGAAAACGTTTACTAAAGACGCCTGTCATTTTGGGTATCGAGAGAGTGTTTTTAAACAAGAAGCCAAAGACCAATATGTGATTACTTCTGTGGTTTTTAAACTGACCAAACGCAACCATAAAATAAATACTTCTTATGGTGATATCACTGCTGAATTGGCAAAAAATAATATAGCAACACCCAATCTTAAAGATGTTTCTAATGCGGTGATTGCTATACGACAAAGTAAATTGCCTGATCCAAAAGAATTGGGCAACAGTGGTAGTTTTTTTAAAAATCCAGTAATCTCTAAATCCCAATTTGAAAAAGTTCAAAAAAACTTCCCTGATGTAAAATTCTTTGAAGTTTCTCCAAGTGAAGTTAAAGTACCTGCTGGCTGGCTCATTGAACACGCTGGATTGAAGGGATATCGAAAAAATGACGCGGGCGTACACAAAAACCAAGCTCTAGTTTTAGTTAATTATGGCAATGCTACAGGACAAGAGATTTTAGATTTATCGCGTTACGTTCAAAAAACTGTTTTTGATAAATATGGCATTGCAATTGAAGCCGAGGTGAACGTGATTTAGAGAAATACTCAAATATAGAAAAAAAGGTTGATGAGTGATTCAAAAAACTTTTTTAGTTTAATTTGGTTACTACGCATAGAAATTCATTAGGTAAAGTGAACAACTGGAATAATTGAATTAATCTATCTTACCTAGAACGTATTCGGATTAGTACAATTAAATGTTTTAATTA
>CAISUR010000526.1 GCA_903888655.1 uncultured Bacteroidota bacterium
AGTTTGGAATGTATTTAGATGGAGGTTTTTATGCTTTATTTTATAAACAAGAAAACAATGACAATTTCAATGAAAATAGCAAAAATCAAAATAAAATTCTAAAAAATCTTGATGCACAAATTTTATATGATAAAGTACTGCAACCTATATTAGGAATTGAAGATTTACGAAACGACGAACGCATTGAATATATTCCTGGAAAACAATCTATTTTAACCATAAAAGAATTAGTCGATGAAGGTGAATTTGAAGTCGGATTCATGTTATTTCCAAGTGATATTTCAGAAATTAAAGCGTTAGCAGACAACAATTTAATTATGCCACCAAAAAGTACTTATATTGAACCGAAGTTTCGAAATGGCTTAATGGTTTACGAGCTTTAAAATATTCAATTATGAAAAAATTAATCACATCGATACTTTTTTTTGTGTTTTGTTCTTCTTTGTCCGCTCAAATTAGAGAAACCTATATACCTGAAACTTTTAAGTCGCCAGAACCAAAATTTGATATTCCATTAGTTGAACTGCCGGAATATATATCGCAATTCAAACATTCCTCATTTGGTAAGATTAAACGAAAAAATGATAATGGCAGAATTAGTAATTATGATATTCAAGGAAATATTATAAGTGATAGTATAAACTATTACGAGGGAATAAAAGTAGCGCATTATTCTTATGAAAATGGAAAACTAATAAGTTATAATAATCTATTTACTCCTGACAAGAAAGAAGTAGAAAGACAAAAACGTATGAATCAAATAGATGCCGAAAATCAAATTAGAGAAACTGGTTCAGCAATGGTTGCGTCAATGGACTCAAACCAAACTGAAACTTCGTACACTGCCAAATTCAACAAAAATGGACAAATCGAATCTTATTTCTGGAAATACGATGTAAAAGACGGAAAAAAATACGCCGGAAAAAATTTTGAAGTAAAATATGACAAGAATAAAGTTAATGAAATAAATTCATTCGATATTGTCGAAAAACTATATTATCAATCTGATTTATTAATAAAAAAAGAAATAATAAATAGTTCTCACAAAAATACAGAGACATTACATTACTATTACACTAGTGCTGGCAAATTACATTTCATCACCACTGAAAGTAACTACGACAATTCGAAAATAAATTCTCGTATTGTTCTAAAAGACTCTGCTGCCTATGATGCAAAAAATCGTATCATATGGCATGGCTTGAAATCAAATTATTCAACCTATTCCTACGATAAAAAAAACAGATTGATAGAGGAAACAAAATACCTTTCTAAAAATCTTTATTCAAAAAATCAATATGAATATGCCAATAATGATGTAACTAAAATGGTGCAGAAAACGTATGATGTTAAAGGAACAGAATTTGGCACAATAACTGAATATTCCTATGTAAAAAACAAACTTTCAGAAATAAAAACAGAAGTTTTAAATTTGGACATCAATACAAAGAAAAAATATGGATATGATGGTGAAAATCGTCTCATTTTCATCAAAAATTTAGATTATAAAAGAGCAAACTTATCTACTATTACTGATGAGAACTATTCCACAGACACGACCATAAAATATGATAAAAAGACCGTAATACTAAATAAAAATTCCAACACAGTTAGATACGACTTTTACTAAACAACCAATTAATGTCAATAGCAAACAATCTAGTCAACATAAAATCCAAACTTCCTAATCAAGTAACCTTAGTAGCAGTTTCTAAAACCAAACCCGTTGCTGATTTGATGGAAGCTTACAATGCTGGTCAGCGCATTTTTGGTGAGAATAAAATCCAAGAAATGACTGAAAAATGGGAACAAATGCCCAAAGATATTCAATGGCACATGATTGGTCATGTACAGACCAATAAAGTCAAATATATGGCAGCATATGTGACTTTGATTCATGGCATTGATAGTTTAAAATTATTGGAAGAAATCAATAAACAAGCATTGAAACAGCATCGCATTATTGATTGTTTACTTCAGATTTATATAGCAGAAGAAGAAAGTAAATTTGGATTGGACGAACAAGAATTAATCGAGATACTAAATTCTGAAGAATTCCAACAATTAAAAAATATAAAAATTGTGGGGCTAATGGGAATGGCAACTTTCACAGAGAATCAAAACCAAATTAAAAAGGAATTTCAAAATTTGAAAAGAATTTTTGATAAATTTCAAAACCAACCTACAACCTATAATCTAGTACCAACAACCTTATCGATGGGGATGTCTGGAGATTATAAACTAGCCATTGAATCTGGAAGCACGATGGTTCGAATTGGAAGTAGTATCTTTGGGACAAGATAATCAATTGCAATGTCAATATCAATTGCAAAATTCAAT
>CAISUR010000527.1 GCA_903888655.1 uncultured Bacteroidota bacterium
AATGATCAATGGTTTATAAAAAGAAAATATAATTAATTTTATTTTTTTTTGGTATGAAATCGCCATGAACAACAAGTTTGCGTAAGCAATTGAAAAATCATCTAACACCGATGAAATAAAAATGTTGTGAGATAAACACCAATAAATAAAAAGGCGATACCATATATGACCGCTAACAAATCAAATTTTACATATATGAAAACTAAACTGTTTGTTCTTTTGATAGTATTCTTTACCCAATTTGCCATTGCGCAGGAGGTAAATTGTGGAGCGAAAGAAAAACAATTAAGTCAATTTATAACCGATATTGATTATAAAAAAGCGAATGATGTATGGAATGAGTTAAAGATTGAATGTCCATCTTTTAGCGAAAATGAATATATTTTAGGAAATTAAGTTTTGCAATATTATATAGAAATTGCAGAATCTAAAGATAAAGAAAAAGAGGTTCGAGAACTACTTTAGCTTTATAATCAATACGATAAAAATTTTCCTGAAAATAAAAATGGTAACTTTGAAAAAAGAGCCATGGCTTTATACGAAAATAAGGCTGGAACAAATGATGAAATATTTAATTATTTAGATCAAGCTTTTGATAAACAAAAAACTTCATTTTCAAATCCACAAGCACTTTTAGTATATTTTGAAATGTATTTTGAAAAATATAAATCAGATAAATCTTAAATTACCATAGATAAATTGTTATAAAAATATGCATCTATTAATTCGTTACTGGAGTACAATAGCCAAAAGATTCCGGCGAAAATAAATGAATATGGTAGAGTCGCTTCGGGAATAGATTCGTACATGCAAAACCTGTTAATTTGTGATAATTTGGTGCCGTATTCACAAAAAAACTTTGACAATAATAAATCGGATATAAATTGGTTATCAGCTGTAGCCAAAGCACTTTCGGCCAAATGCTATAACAAATCTATTTTTGAAACGGTCGTTCTAGAACTTCACAAAATCAAGCCATCATCTAAATCAGCCTATTATTTAGCTACTTATTATTTGAATACAGGCAATCAAGATAAATCAATAATTTTTTTTAAAGAATCTATTGACTTGGCGTCCGATAAATTAGAAAAAGCCAATACGGCTTACACAGTTGCTTCTATTTTGGCAAGTTCAGATAAAGAAAAATCAAAAGAAATGACGTTTGTTGCAATGGAAAATAATCCGTCTAATGGAAAGTATTATCTTTTTTTAGCAAATTTATATGCGAACGCTATTAATGAATGTGCCTCTAGTGAAACAGAGAAGAAAGGAATATACAAATTAGCTTCTGATACAGTGCTGAAAGCTATTAGCATTGAGCCTAGATATAAAATTACGGCAGAAAATATGTCTAAAGACTATTTAAAAAATGTAGTTTTTTATCCCAAAAGCAAAGTAAAATCAATTCATTTAGGTTGTTGGATCAATCAAACAATCCAATTCTAAAATAATGATTTCTATCCAAAGAAAAATCACAGTTTATACCTTAACAGCTTTGGCTGTTTTTATGCTTTTTTCTTGTAAGGACAATTTTAAAGAAGTTCAAAAATCTACTTTTGCTGAATTTAATGCGAGTGGAGAAGCCGATTCAATTAATATAAAATATACTGATTCAGGCAAGATAAAATCAATTTTAATTAGCCCAAAAATGCTTGATTATGCGAGTGTGGAATTTCCTTTTACCGAATTTCCAAAAGGCATCAATGTCACTTTATATGATGATCATGGCAAAAGAACTTTTGTAAGTTCAAAATATGCAGTCACTTTTAAGAATACAGATTTAATTGACTTGCAAGGCAAAGTGAAAATTACTAATGAAACGGGGCAAGTATTTGAAACCGAACAATTGTATTTTGACCAAAAAAATGAATGGTTTTATACCGAAAAAAGATATAAATTTACAGACCCAAAAGGAGTATCTTTTGGAGAAGGTATCGATTTTAGTAAAGATTTTAAAATTATCAATTCTCAGAGTGTTTCTGGAGAAGTTGAAAAACAATAGTATATGAATTATCTTAATATTACAAAATACATTTATTTAGTTATCGGTTTTGTTATGGTTTATGATGCCGCATCGAAATGGAATGATGCCGACAAGCCTTGGTTAAGCGTTATTCTTGCGGGTCTGGCATTTTTTACATTTTTCTTTAGAAGCAAGTTTGCTAAAAAATTTGAAGCTAGAGATAGACAAAATAATTCGAAATAATTTTAATGGAAGTAGCTATTATCATCATTTGTTTACTTCTTTGTGCTTTCTTTTCTGGAATGGAAATAGCCTTTGTTTCCTCCAACAAAATCTATCTCGAAATCGAAAAGAAACAAGATAATTTCCTTTCCAACATATTAACAAAACTTACTGAAAAGCCATCAAAATTTATCGCTACTATGCTTGTAGGGAATAATATTTCTATGGTTGTTTACGGGTTTTTTATGGGAGATATTGTAATGAAATGGATTCAATCGTTTCCTTTTCATTTATCGAATTTTGCCAGTTTATTGATTCAAACATTGATTTCTACCTTAATTGTTTTAATCACTTCTGAATTTTTACCAAAAGTTTTTTTTCAAGTATATTCCAATAGCTTGATGAAGTTTTTTGCAATACCAAGTTATATATTTTATATCACATTCAATTTTATATCCACATTTGTAATTTGGATTTCCGACTTTATTCTAAAAAAATTCTTCAATACCGCAGGCGATTATGTGCCCTCTTTTTTTAGTAAAGTAGAATTAGGAAATTACATAAATGAACAAATGAGTTCTGTTCAAGATCATGAAGAAGTAGATTCAGAAATTCAAATATTTCAAAATGCACTTGAGTTCTCGGGAGTAAAAGCACGAGATATTATGACGCCAAGAACCGAATTGGTAGCCGTTGATGTTTTCGATTCTATTTCAGAATTGAAAGAACTATTTATCAATACAGGTTATTCCAAGATTATCGTTTATGAGAACTCTATCGACGATATTATAGGTTATGTACACTCCTTTGAATTGTTTAAAAAACCCAAAAGCATCAAATCGATTTTAATTCCTGTAGAGTTTGTTCCTGAAACAATTTTTATTAAGGATGGTTTGAATTTACTTACTAAAAAGCGAAAAAGTGTAGCGGTTGTCCTAGATGAATATGGGGGAACTGCCGGAATTATTACTATTGAAGATATTATCGAAGAGCTTTTTGGAGAGATTGAAGATGAACACGA
>CAISUR010000528.1 GCA_903888655.1 uncultured Bacteroidota bacterium
AAAAAGGTCTTGCAACACGGTTTACTATAAATCCTGGTGTGTCTTTTGCAACAGCTACTACTTTTTTCCAATCGTAAATAATGTGTATTGATTTTCGCAACACTACTTCGCTAGTTTGAACTGCTGGAATCACCTCAACCAACTGCATTAATGGTGCTGGATTAAAAAAGTGAATTCCAATGACGCGTTCTGGTTTTTGACAAGACGCTGCAATGGAAGCTATTGATAATGAGGATGTGTTGGATGCGAGTATCGTGTTTTCAGAAACTAGTGTTTCCAATTCTGAGAATACCTTTCGCTTGACTTCGAGATTTTCTACGATGGCTTCGATGACTAAATCGGAATCTGATAAATCTTGTAAGTTGTTGACGTAAGATATATTATTTTGGATTCGGGATTTTTCGGTGGCATCAATTTTTTCTTTTTCTACTAATTTAGATAAAGTGGATTCAAGAGCATTTTTACTTTTGGTTAATGCTTCTTGATTCAAATCGAATAATTTTACGGCACAACCTGAAGTTGCGGCTACTTGTGCGATGCCACTTCCCATTGTTCCACTTCCAATAATAGCTACTTTCATACTTTTATTTTATCTCGCAAAGACGCTAAAGCGCAAAGCTAGGTTTTGAATCAATTCCCTTTAAACTCTGGTTTTCTTTTTTCCACGAATGCGGTTACACCTTCTTTGTAATCGTTGGAGGAACTTGCTTCGATTTGTAAATCTGATTCTAATGCCAATTGTTGCTCCAAATTATTTGTCATGGATTGATTTAATAATCTTTTGGTTAAACCGATAGCTTTGGTTGGCATTTGCGCTAAATTTTCGGCGATTGTTTTTACTTCTTCTTCAAAAGTAGCGACAGGAAATAACTTATAAATCATACCTAAACTGAATGCTTCAGGTGCAGATACTTTATCGCCCAACATCATTAGTGCTGAAGCTTTTTGGAAACCAATTAATCGTGGTAAAAAGAAAGTCCCAGCGCTATCGGGTACTAAACCAATTTTGCTAAAGGCTTGTATAAAACTAGCATGTTCAGAAGCTACAACTATATCGCAAGCTAAGGCGATATTGGCTCCAGCACCTGCAGCAACTCCATTAACTGCAGCAATGATTGGTTTTTCTATGGTTCTGATTTTTTGTATAATTGGATTGTAATGTTCCTCCAATATTTTACGGAAACCAGGATTTAATTCTGGGTCGGTTACTTCTTTTAGGTCTTGTCCGGCACAAAAAGCTTTTCCGTTTCCGGTAATTACTATTGCACGGACATTTATATCGTTTGCACAATTATCTAAAGTTTCTTGTAACAGAAACGACATTTCACGATTGAAACTATTGAAAACTTCGGGTCTGTTCATTGAAATCCATGCTACGCTACTTTCAATTTTTAACTCAATTGAATTGCTCATACCTTATTTTATTTATCGCAAAGTCGCGGAGTCGCAAAGACTAAATTACCGCTAATCACAAATTATTTTAAACATTTAAAGTAATCAAATGGCTCAAGGCAATCTTCGCATTGGAAAAATGCTTTACATGCTGTGGAACCAAATTGACTTACTAATTTTGTGTTCAATGAGCCGCATTGCGGACATTTCACTAACTTTTTATTACCTAGAAGCGCTTCTTTATCAGCATCAGCAGATAAGGGTGAAGCTATTCCATAATTTTCTAAAGCTATTCTGCCTTTTGATGTAATCCAATCGGTTGTCCACGCCGGTGAAAGAATTAAATCAACTTTGGCTTCATAACCCTTTTGTTGGAAAGCTGCTTTGATATCGTCTCCAATGACATCCATTGCTGGGCAACCGCTGTAAGTTGGAGTGATTTCTACTTCAACAATTCCGTTTATTAGTTTGGCAGAACGAACTACTCCCATTTCCACTATAGAAAGTACTGGAATTTCAGGATCGGAAACCGTTTCCAAAATTTCAAATAGTTTTTGGTCGATATGTGTTAGTTGCTCTGTCATTATTTCAAACCAAAATTTTATCTTAAGATGTTAAGTTACATTAAGCTTTATTACTGAAAACTGATTACTAAATTACCAAGTCATGTTAGGATACGTGCGTTGTATGTACTGCAATTCGGTTAGAATAAAGCCCATGTGTTCACTGTGTATTCCTTGTTTTCCTCCTTTTTGGAAATATTCAATTGAAGGTGTTTGCAATGTAGCTTCTTCTAAAACGCTACTTACTTTCTTATAATAGTTTACTTTTAAAAGTGTAACATCAACTCCTATTCCTTCTGCAACCATTGCTTTATCAGCATCTGTTTGATGGAATAATTCGTCAGTAAAAATCCACATATCATTAATCGCAGTTTGGATTCTGTTGTGACTTTCTTCTGTTCCGTCACCTAATCTTTTAATCCAATCGGAAGAAAATCTAGTATGATACAAAACTTCTTTGATACTTTTTTTAGCGATTGCAGCCAACATTTCGTCTTTACTATTTTGCAATTCTTCTAATAATGCCAAATGAAACACATCAAACAAAAACTGTCTTGCGATTGAATACCCGAAATCAGTATTCGGTTGTTCTACTAAAAGAACGTTTTTATATTCTCTTTCCAATCGAAGGAAAGCCACAGTATCTTCATTAGCACCATTACCTTGCAATTTGGCAACATATTGAAAATAACTACGTGTTTGCCCTAATAAATCAAGAGAAATATTGGTTAAGGCGATATCGGTTTCAATGCTTGGTCCATGACCGCACAATTCTCCTAAACGCTGACCAAGAATCAATGAGTTATCTGCAATTCCGTAGATGTATTGAATTAAATTACTGTTCATCTTACATGTGTTTTAATTCGTCAGGCAATTCATAAAACGTAGGATGACGGTAAGCTTTGTCCATTGCTGG
>CAISUR010000529.1 GCA_903888655.1 uncultured Bacteroidota bacterium
AAAAATCTAGGTATTTGGACAAAGTTAAACGCACCATTTATCTGCATTGAACCTTGGATGGGATATTCAGACACGAATTTTTCATCTGGTAATATTTTTGAAAAAGAAGGAATACAAATTTTAGAAAAAGATAAAAGTTATAAATGTGCTTTTTCAATTGAAATACTCTAATATGCTCTAAAATAAAAGCATTGCAACACTATGAAGTATTTCCAATTGAAGAGAGAAATATAACTTTAAATTCTTAGCATAAATCCCAATGGAATGATCTCACATTCTCAATTTTTTCCAATAATAAATACTACTTTTGACATTTATGAGTTATCTTATTTATGTTGAAAAATGGTTATATTTGGTTGCTATTCTTCTGTTTTTCGGGCATTTTTGCTCAAGAAATCGAAACGCCTTATAAAAACAAAAAACTTCCGTTTTCAAAAGATACTATTGCCATAGATAATGTTAGCATTAATCATTCTTTTTTCAAGGTTCTTGATAAAAAAGGAAATCTTATCGATTCGTCCTACTATAAGATGGACTTCCAAAAAGCAAAATTAATTTTTAAAAACAATTATTCAAATAACGATTCCATAACCATTCGGTATTTAAAATTTCCAGAATTTCTTACTAAAACGTATTCTATTTATGACAATGCGAGAGTGGTTCCAAACGAAGCAGGGAGTTTGTATATTGTAAAAAGAGATAATATAAAACCCTTCAAACCCTTTGATGGACTGAATACTTCGGGAAGTATTACTCGTGGAATAACCGTTGGAAACAATCAAAATTCAACTTTAAATTCTAATTTAGATTTACAAATTTCAGGAAAAATATCCAATACGGTTTCTCTTCGAGCCTCTATTCAAGATGCTAATATTCCGTTGCAAAATGGCGGTTATTCACAAAAATTAGATGAATTTGACCAAATATTTATTGAATTATTTTCAGACAAATGGAGCGTTAGGGCGGGAGATTTGTTTTTAGAAAATCGAAACTCTAAATTTTTAAATTTCAACAAAAAAGTTCAAGGACTTTCCGGACATTTTTCCTTTGGAACACCCGAAAAAAAAACCGATATTTTTGCTACTGCTGCGGTAGTTCGCGGGCAATATGCTAAAAGTAATTTCACGGGAAAAGAGGGCAATCAAGGTCCTTATAAATTAAAAGGTAATAATGGCGCATTATATGTTTTGGTAATTTCAGGCTCTGAAAAAGTTTATGTGAATGGAATTCTATTAAAACGAGGGGAAAGCAATGATTATGTCATCGATTATAATGCTGGCGAAATTAAATTTACATCCCTGTTCCCTATTACATCCGAAATGCGAATTGTAGTAGAATATCAATATTCGGATAGAAATTATACCCGTTTCGTGAGCTATGCAGGCGCTACTCACGAAGAAAAAACATGGAGTCTCGGCACTTTTCTATATTCTGAAAGTGATGTGAAAAACCAACCATTGCAACAAAATCTATCATCAGATCAAGTCGCTATTTTAAAAAATGCAGGAAATGATCAATCCTTGATGGTGGCGCCATCAGCTTATGTAGATACATATTCTGTCAATAAAATATTATATAAAAAAATTACCATTGGAGGAGTAGATGTTTTTCAATATTCAAATGATTCAACAGATGTTTTATATAATGTAACCTTTACTTTAGTTGGAACAAATCTTGGAAATTATACACTCACTAACAATTCGGCTGTTGGAAAAATCTATGAATATATAGCGCCAATTGGTGGCATTCCACAAGGAAACTATGAACCAATAATCAAATTAATAGCACCCACAAAACTTCAAATCGCTACCGTTTTAGGGAAGTTCAATCCTTCTGAAAAAACCATTTTAGATTTTGAAGTAGGAATTAGTAATTATGATCAGAATTTATTTTCCTCCATCGACGACAATAATAATGTAGGATTAGCCGCAAAAATCAATGGCAAACAACGACTTTTTACAGGAAAATTCAATATTGACGCTTATGCAAATTACCAATTGATACAAAACAACTTCAAAACTATTGAACGATTATTTACCATTGAATTCAATCGAGATTGGAATTTAACTACCACCACGGGAACTCAAAGTTTGGTAACATCGGGTCTTCATTTTAATTTTAAAGAAAATGGATTTGTTAAATACCAACTAGAAAAACTTGATTTTTCAAATAGTTTTTCAGGAACACGAAATGTGATTCAAGCCAATATGAAGAAGAAGAATGTAGTGATAACAGAAACAGCAAGCTATTTAAAAAGCTCAGGAACGCTTTCCAATTCGACTTTTGCACGAAATCAAACAGTAGCCAAATTTCATTTTAAGAAGAATTGGATAGGTGGCAGTTTTAGAGCTGAGAATAATCAAGAAAAACTAATTGAAACCCATCAGTTTTCAACATTAAGTCAAAAGTATTCTGAATTTGGAAATTTTATCGGGCGAGGCGACAGTACCAAAGTTTTTGCAGAATTGGGTTATTTGCACCGAAACAATGATAGTGTTCAAAATGGATATTTAAAACGTGTGAATACTTCCAATTCGTATTATGTAAAATCAAAATTGATTCAAACTCAAAAAACCAATCTTTCTACCTTTATCAATTTTAGAAAATTAAACTACACCGATGCAACAAGACCCGCAGAATCTTCTTTGAATTCCAGAGTGTTGTATAGCGATAATTTTTACAATCAAACGATTCAACTAACTGCTGCCTATGAAACCGTGTCTGGAACTATTGCACAACAAGAATTTACTTATTTACTGGTTAATCCTGGTCAAGGAGTTTATATGTGGACAGACTATAATGGCGATGGAATTCAACAGTTACAAGAGTTTGAAGTAGCTCCCTTTCCTGATTTAGCAAAATATATAAGAGTATTTCTACCTAATCAAATTTTTCTAAAAACGCATCAAAATAAATTTTCACAATCGGTAACCTTATCACCATCACAATGGATGAATTCAAAAGGATTTAAAAAAGTACTTTCTTATTTCTACAATCAAACGTCGTTTTCAATGGATCGAAAAATATTGCGAAATTCAGATAATTTTAATCTCAATCCATTTTCCACCAGTGAAGATAACTTGTTGGGATTAAATACTAATTTACGCAATAGTTTGTTTTTTAACAGAGGAAAACAAAAACATTCTATGACGTATACCTTCTTGAATAACCGAGTAAAATCATTATTATCTATCGGCTCACAAGAAAATGCTACACAATCCAATCAATTGCAATATGCCCATTTGTATAAAAAAACATGGTTGTTCAATTTAGATAACGCTTTTTCAAAATCCAACAGCATATCTGACAACTATGCATCTCGTAATTTTCAATTAAATAGTTATTCTATTTTTCCAAAAATTTCATACTTATTTTCCACTAATAAAAGTCTTTCGTTATTTTTTGAATACAAAAACAAGCAGAATAAAATAAATGATAAAGAGACGTTAATACAACAAAGAATGGGACTTTCCTTCAATTATTCTAGCGAAAAAAAAGTTACCATTAATGGAGAATTTTCACTTTATGACAACAATTTCGTAGGAAATTCGGTTTCTCCCGTAGCATTTCAAATGCTGGAAGGATTACAAGCTGGAAAAAACACAACTTGGAGGGTATTAATTCAGAAAAATCTAACGCAATATCTGGATATTAATATCAATTATCAGGGAAGAAAATCAGAAACAAGTCAAACCATTCATACCGGTAATGTTCAATTGAGAGCTTCCTTTTAATTTTTGAGGATTCAATATATCGAAGCTGAAAAAAGATAAAAAGATATATTTTTTGTTTAATTTTTCTTTTCAAAAAACACTCCGAAAACGTAACGAAAATTAAGCCATAAAACATCTAAATCCCTTGTTTTTAGGGTTTTTTTCAATTTAAAAATTCTATAA
>CAISUR010000530.1 GCA_903888655.1 uncultured Bacteroidota bacterium
ACTAATTGTCTTTAGCCTCAAATTAAATACCAAAAAAACGATTGATAAATAATTTCTCGGTAAAGAGAACCAACATCGTGCTTATGTTGCTCCAAATTATTAAATCTTAATTAAAATCAATTTAAATAGGTCACGTTACCCTCAAATAACTTCAATGAAAAAATAACTTTTGGCATTCAATAAATAAAAAAAGAAGCTACCCAAAGGGAAAGCTTCTTTTTTATTTATCACTCATTGCACTCAAATTTCCTCTTTCCAGTTAAAGCCTACAACTTATCGTATAAGCTCCTCAGTTTTTCGCGGGTCATTATCTTTTCCCAGTCCTTACCAAGTGCATTTTCCCACAATGGTTTCATGCCCATGCTCACATTAATCATTTTTTCAAAGTCTTCTTCCGATAAATCCTTGCAAATACCTTGTGGAATGTCAATATTATTCTCAGCAACCATCCTCTTAAATTCTTCCACACCAGCCGGATAATATTCTTCCAAATGATCCATCACAATACAGTTACCAACTCCATGTTTTGTGCCCAATAAATAACTTAGTCCGTAGCTAACTGCATGTGCCACGCCCACTTGGCTATAAGCAATGCTCATTCCGCCCGCATACGATGCCATCATCAATTTATCGTCGTGCAAGTCAGTCCATTCCTTGTTCCCCAGAAAAACTTCTTGGCACAACTGCATCGCTTTTTCGCCGTAACTCTTACTAAACTCGTTCAAAAACGTTCCTTCCAAGCTTTCCACGCAATGAATGTAGCAATCCATACCAGTATAAAAGCGCTGATTGGCTGGTGCATCCTTAATCAATTCCGGATCTAGTATAATCTGATCAAAAGGCGTAAAATCACTGTTCATACCTAGCTTTCTAACAGGGCCGGTAAGCACAGTAGTTCTAGAAACCTCTGCACCAGTACCACTAAGCGTCGGAATACCTGCTTTGTACACACCCGCTTGTTGCACCAAGTCCCAACCTTGATAATCGGCACTGCTTCCAGGATTTTTAATCATCAAAGCAACCGCTTTTGCCAAATCCATAGTGCTTCCGCCACCTATACCTATCACGCCGCTAATGGTTCCAAACTCGTCCTTCAGGCTTTGTGCCAAAGCATCCACTTGAGTAGTTTTTGGTTCGTACGTAACATCAGCAAATATAATTTTATCCTTTCCTCTTAGCGGTATTCTGTTGGGTAAAGCCTTTCCTTTAAAGAAATGATCCACCAAAAAAATCATAGGAGCATCTCCTTTTCTCTGAGGTTCCAATATTTTATCCAACTGGTTAAAGCTACCCCTTCCAAACACCACGTAGCTTACCAACTTTAAATTTCTAAATAGCATAATCAATTTATTTTAGTGTGCGAAAGTGAGAAATAAATGTGTTCTATCCTATCATTATTTTATATGAGGGATAAATTATAAGAAGAATTTATTGCTACGCCGATATTTCAACCATGAAGTTTTTAATAATTTTATGAGAAAGATAGGTGGTTTAAAATCTCAACTGCAAGCAAAACTTCCCTACTTCTTCAAAAAACTTCCCTAAGTCTTGATCAAAAGTATCTAAGTGAAACAAAAACTTCAGGACTTTTAGGTCAAATGTCTTGAAGTTTTATAAAAACTTAAGGACTTCTGAGTCAAATGTCTTGAAGTTTTATGAAAACTTCAGGATGTTTGGACAAAAAGTATCTAAGTGGAACAAAAACTTCAGGACTTTTAGATGAAATGTCTTGAAGTTTTATAAAAACTTAAGGACTTCTGAGTCAAATGTCTTGAAGTTTTATCAAGATGTAGGGATGTTTTGCGTTCACTTGAAGATTTTAGTGGCAAAAGACCACACTTTTAGCAGGGGTTTAAAAGGGAATTGGGTTTGAGTAGGAGATACTTGAGACGTTTTTTCTAAGAAGAACCTTTTTTATACCTTAATAAATTTTTATTCCGAGAAGAAATCTTACGGTAGTAGACTGAAAATTAATTAT
>CAISUR010000531.1 GCA_903888655.1 uncultured Bacteroidota bacterium
AATTGCAGTTTAATTCAAAACAAAAAGAACAATTTGAAGTTCTAAAGAAAGAACATCATGAAGCAAAGGAACCTTTAAAAGAAATCGATAAGGAGAAACACGATGCGTATTTAGAGTTATTGAAAAACCCGAATGTAGATTCTCTAACTGTCAAAAAAGCAGTAGATGAAATTATAAAAGTAAAAGAGAAAGAAGAGCTTGCAATGTTTTATCATTTTCAAAAAGTAAGAGTTATTTGTGATGAAAAGCAAAAGCAAAAATTTGATGAAATCATCAAAGAAGCCGCTCGCATGATGGGACCATCAAGAGAAGGACAAGGACCGCCACCACGAAGAGAAAGAGAAGAGGGTCCGCCACCGCCAAGACCATAAGTATGTATAGAAAGTTAGTGATTTTTTTTAATATGATTATTGTATTGATTGGTCTTTCTTTTCAAATTAAAGTAGAAAAGAAAGACATTCAATTTGATCTTCAACCAAGGTTTAAAAAGGAAGCGCTGGTTTTAAATAAAGAAAGATATATTTCTGAAAAAAAAGACACACTTTCTATTACAACGTTTAAGTTTTATATCTCCAATGTAGTTTTAGAATATGAAAATGGAACAGAATATAAAGAGCCTAAAAGTGTTCATTTGATTGATATTAAAGAACTAAACACCTTGCAGTTTCAATTAAAGAAAGTACCCGATTTAAAAATAAAAAAAATAAGATTCAATATAGGGATAGATAGTTTGACCAATGTTTCAGGAAATTTAGACGGCGATTTAGATCCGTCATTAGGAATGTATTGGGCTTGGAATTCGGGTTATATCAACATGAAGTTAGAAGGCAAAAGTTCGAGTTGTAAATCAGTTAAAAAAGAGTTCCAATTTCATATTGGTGGCTATTCACCCAATCAAAATGCATTGCAGGAAGTTGTTCTAATTGTTCCTAATGATGAAAATAACATTCATCTTAATATGGATTTGAGTAAGTGGTTGAATGAAGTTTCCTTAAAAGAAACCAATTCGATTATGATACCGGGAAAGAAAGCTATTGAAATGTCACGTTTTTACAAGAATATGTTTACAATTAATTAACCAAAAAAAGAGTTTATGAAAAAATTAGTGCAATTAGTTTTAATTCTTATGTTTTCAAACGGTGTTTCTGCGCAATATAATGACATGACAATGCCAGAGGCTTATTACGGAACCAGCGGTACAGATGGTGTTACTTTTAACTTAACAATTAAAGACACGGTTAAACAATTAAAAACTGGTAATCAAACGGTTACAGGTGCTATTTCTTCACCTAATGTTAAAAATAACTTTTGGGGACCCACATTAATGGTTAACAAAGGAGACGTGGTTCACATGAATGTTACTAATAAACTGAATGAATCTACAACTGTTCATTGGCACGGAATGCATTTACCGTCAGTGATGGATGGAGGCCCACATCAAATTATTCCAGTAGATGCTTTATGGCAACCTTTTTGGACCATAAAAAATCAAGCATCTACTTTGTGGTATCATCCGCATTTGCATGAAACTACGCAATCTCAAATTACTAAAGGAATCGGTGGTTTTATAATTGTGAAAGATCCACAAGAGGCTGCTTTGGCTTTACCTCGAACTTATGGAGTTGACGATATTGTTTTGGCTTTAACCAGTAGAAGTTATAATACATCCAATCAATTTGATTCTCCGGCTAATGGCTCTGCTCGGGTTTATGGAGATTATATGTTAAGTAACGGAACTCCAAATGCACAAATAAGTTTACCAAAACAATATGTAAGAATGCGAATTTTAAATGCTGAAATTGAAAGAGGTTATAATTTAGGTTTTAGCGATGGAAGAACTTTTTACGTGATAGGCAATGATGGCGGATTATTAAATGCCCCAGTAGCTGTTACAAGATTGCCAATATTTGTTGGGGAGCGTTATGAAATTATGGTCAATTTGGGTAATGATGCTGTGGGTTCAAGTATCGATTTAAAAGCCTACAATTCAGGACAATCCAATAGCTTTCCTGGTGGAGAACCAGGAACATCTGGTACATTTGGTAGTTTACTAAATAATACTACTTTTACTGTTTTGCACATCAATGTAGGAGCGACAACAACTGCTACAACACCAATTACAGCGGTTCCTACAACTTTAGCCAATAATACCTATTGGACGGCCTCTGACGCAAATGTTACCAGAGCAACAATAAACATCACAAATGGAACTCCCGGACCAGCAAGTGTTCCTTTTAATTTTGACAACACTACTTATTCATTATCAATGACACCAAAAGTGGTTAACCTTAATGATATAGAAAAATGGACTATTGCGAACACGAATCCAGCCGTTTTCGGACATGCTTTTCACTTACATGATGTCGAATTTAAAATTATAAGTAGAAGTTCAGGCTCTGTTGCAGCGTATGAATCGGGATGGAAAGATACTTTTTTTATCAGCCGTAATGAATCGGTTTCTTTTGTTGCAAAATTTGATGACTTTGCCGATTCTGATGTAAATCATCCTTATATGTATCATTGCCATTTTGGTGGTCATGAAGATGGTGGAATGATGGGACAATTCATTGTTACGGGAACTATGGCAAATAATCAAACGGAAACTTCAAACACTGAATTTAGCTTGTTTCCTAATCCAACAACCGATAAATTATTTGTAAATTTAAAAGATGCCTCAACAGAAATATATTATGTAACTATTTCTACTGTTCAAGGAAGAGTAGTAATGATGTTACCGCAACCTGAATGGCAAAATGGAATTGATATTTCAAGTTTGGCTTCTGGAACTTATTTCTTTCAAATGATGGATAAACAAACAAAAAGTTTGACAACCAAAAAATTTATCAAAAAATAGGCTATGAAGAAAATACTTATTTTTTTTTATACTATTACATTTGTATTTGTATGTTGTAGTTTTAATTTCATCGATAAAAGTAAAATTGTTTCAAATTTTAAATTAAAAAGTGCTACAACTAATTCTTGGATTTCGTTATCGGATTATAAAGAAGCAAGAGGATTTATTATTATATTTACTTGTAATAAATGTCCGATGGCAAGATTTTATTCTAAACGATTGAATCAAATGGAAGCCAAATATAAGAAGTTAGGTGTGCCACTTTTAGCAATAAATTCAATGGATACTTTGACTTATGCAGAGGAGTCATTTAAATTAATGCAAAAAAAGATTAAGAAAGAGCAGTTGACATTCCCATATTTGCAAGACAAGAAGCAGAATGTTGCGAAAGAGTTTAAAGCTACTCATACACCACAAGCATTTGTGATTTGGAAAAATAAATCGGGTAAATATATAATCAAATACCAAGGGGCAATAGATGATAATGCAGGCGAACCCGAAAAGGCTAAAAACCATTTTTTGACAAATGCAGTCGATGAGTTATTACAGAATAAAGAGGTTTCAACTAAAACATCAGAATCGTTTGGTTGTAGAATATTTTTGAGAGGGCAGCCTCAAACAATGAATTAAAAGTAAATGGTAATTTGAAAAAAAGGAGTTTCATAATAATAATGTTAATTCTGGTAAGTTTTTTGTTTTTTTCATTGAGAAAAGTAGAAAGCAATATTTACTATGAATCTTTTTTTATCCCAAAAGGATGGCCAAAGCCAGTTTATGATTTCAAGAATAATAAACTGACAGACAAAGGATTTGAACTTGGGAGAAAATTATTTTATGATCCCATTATTTCAAGAGACAGTACGATTTCTTGTGCGAGTTGTCATTTGCAATATACAGGATTTGCGCACACTGACCATGCTTTGAGCCACGGAATTGAAGGAAGGATTGGAACACGAAATGCTATGCCTATTATGAATTTGGCTTGGACTAAGTTGTTTCATTGGGATGGAGGAGTAATTAGTTTAGAAACACAGCCGATTAATCCAATCACGAATCCTTTGGAAATGGATAATACATTGGTTAACGTTTTGGGGAAGTTAAATCGCTCTAAAAAATACAAAGGATTATTTTATAATGTATATGGAGATAGCATGGTTACTACAAAATCATTATTGAAAGCTGTAACACAATTTACAGTTTCACCGGCAATTTGGGCGCCGGTTGGTACAACTATTAATGCTATTCTTGTTGCTACCGTGGCTAGTATTACTATTACAAATGCTGGTAGCGGATATA
>CAISUR010000532.1 GCA_903888655.1 uncultured Bacteroidota bacterium
AAAAAATGAAAAAACTATTATTTTTTTTAATGGTCATTACCTCAACTGTATTTGCTCAAACAGCGAACTTACCAAGCGTAACTATTGGCACACAAATATGGCAAAGTGTTAATTTGGATGTAACGACTTATAGTGATGGAACACCTATTCCTCAGGTTACCGATCCCAATGCTTGGATGAATTTAACAACTGGAGCTTGGTGCTATTTCAACAATGATTCTTCAAACGGAGCAACTTACGGAAAATTATATAATTGGTATGCTGTGGCTGGTATTTATGATGCCAATTCGTTAAACAATATAGCTTTACGCAAAAGCCTAGCGCCTCAAGGATGGAATATTCCAACGGATTCAGATTGGACAACTTTATCAGATTATTTAGGGGGATTGAATGTTGCGGGAAATAAGTTGAAAGAAGTTGGAAATACACACTATCGCTAACACATTTGCTTCTAATAATAGTGGATTTACTGCCTTACCGGGAGGTTTAAGAGATTCTGTTGATGGTTCTTTTTCCGATTTAGGAAATCTTGGATATTGGTGGACTGCTACAGAATATAATTTTCCTAGCGGATGGTACAGAAGATTAGAGGCTTCAGATGGCAATATTAATAGATTATCTTATAATAAAGCACTCGGAAGTTCCGTTCGATGTTTAAAAAACCAAACATTCAATATCAATGAAAATGAGTTGAGTTTTCAAATTAAATTATTTCCATGCCCAACTAAAAATCAACTTAATTTAGAAATTGACAAATCTATACAAATGCAAACCATAGAGATATATACTATTCAAGGTCAAATACTAAAAACAATTCTAAATGCAGAAAAGGTCTCTTCAATTGATGTGTTTAACTTAAATAAAGGAACGTATTTTATAAAAATAACAACCGACAAAGGAAGTCTTTTCAGTAAATTTTTGAAGGATTAACTAAGAAACGAGCTTGAAGAATATCGTTTTTAGGCAAATTAAAATTAAAAACTGTGTCTCTTTATAAAAACAAATTTTAGAAACTCTTGTACAGTACTAAAAACTAATCGTTCTGTATTCTCTTTAAATTGGTATTACAACTTTAAAAGAAATATTTCTTCCCATATTAAATATTCCAAGCTTGCCATTTGGCGAAGCACTATATTGTTCAAAATATTTTAATCTGCTTAAATGGTCCTGATAAGCCACATCAAAGATGTTATTCCCTAACACATAGCAATTAAATATAGTTTTTCCATTTTGGTTTTTTAACCCCGAACCCAGACCTAGATTTACAAGCATATAACCCGGTGTCGCCGTTTCAGTATTTTCACTTGAAAAAACTCTGTTTTGAGCCGCAGTATAGTTTACATCAAATTTTATAAAACTGTCGGTGAGTTTATTGTTATTCATTTTTAAGTTGTAGCGTAATTCGCCATTATATCTAGCGGGAGGCATCAATGGAACGTATTTATTGGTGTCGTTTTTGGCAGCTCCAGAATAACTATTGTTATCGCCATAAATTAACGAAAAAGTATTCTCAAAATGTAACGCTTTGGTAATATGAAAATCGATATTAGCCTCGGCTCCATAGAGAATAACATTTCCTTGTTGGAATTGATACGTTGCAAATGACTGGCTTCCGCTAGGCGTCATTACATTAGTCCCATCTGAATTAAGTAATTTCGAATTATAGATATAATTAGTAACCTGATTAATAAAAAAGCTCGCGCTTGCAGTGACTGATTTCGATATATAATCAAAGCCGATGTCTTCTTGCAAACTGAATTCAGGCTTGAAATTGGCGTTCCCCTTTTGATAAAATCCAGTCCCCGGATGTACGCCATTGGCAGAAATTTCAGAGATGTTTGGCGCTCGATATCCACGAGCAATATTGGCTTTTAAAGACCATCTATCATCAATCAAATACGCTAATCCAACACTTCCAGAAATTCCTGCAAATTGTGTTTTATAATTTGAAAATAATTGTGTGGCTCCAGCATTAGTTATACTTACGGGTTGATCAAAACCAGAAACAGGATTTGGCGCAATATAAAGTGCATCATTGGCAAAATGTCTTAAATCATATCGAATTCCTCCTGACACATTAAGCTTGCCATAATCCTTTTTAACCATAGCAAAACCACCCAAATCAAATTGCTTATAGGATGGAATTACAAATTCAGTTCCCTCAGTTACCGTATTAGTTTGGTACATTCCATTGACTCCTATTGTTGTTTCCCATTTTTTCCATTCTGGTAAATAATATTTAATGTCGTAATTTAACGTGTTTAGTTGCAAATCCAATCCGGGAGTTAGTTGATAAGGCTCTTCTGGGTGACTGTATTCCCGACGACTGCTTTTTTGAAAACCAAGGTTTACACTCAATCTGCTTTTTTCAAGAAAGAACATGTTTTTCCAAAAAGCTCGGTAATGTTGCACTCTTTGATGTAAAACCCCTATTTTATAAGATTTTAAATCGCTATCGCTAACTATGGTGCGAATATGGTCGTCTTCATAAATTTGTTGGGTAAATTTTCTCGAAATGGAATCTCTACTTCCGTCTGGAATTTCTTGTTTACTATCGTACACCGATAAATTAAAGTCTGAAAAACCCCATTTTTTATGAATTCCCACAAATGCATTGGCAGCAACATCATCAAATGCCGTATTATAAACCCTTCCATCAACTGCGTTTTGATAGTTAGTTGCGTTTCTTTTCGAGGTTCTAGCCCCCCATTCTATTCCCTTTTTATTGCCCGATAAAAAAAGTGATTCGCCAAACATTCCGTTATTGGTTTGATATTCTGAAGTGTAATTTCCTGCGATTTTATCCTTTTGCGTAGATTGATTCGGAATTAGATTGACAACTCCCGCCAAGGCATCTGAACCATACATTAAACTTGAAGGCCCTTTGATTACCTCAACTTTCTCGATAAGATATTTATCGATTTCTATACCGTGCTCGTCTCCCCATTGTTGTCCTTCTTGACGTACACCATCAAAAAGTGTCAAAATTCGATTATATCCTAAACCTCGAATATAGGGTTTTGAGACATTAGGACCAGTAGTTACCGTATTAACTCCTGGAATTTTAGCAATAGCATCGATAACATTGGTTGAAACATTGGTGGTAAGATATTCTTTGTTTATTGAAATTATAGGCAATGGCGATTTTCTTATTTGTGTTGCTTTGGATGTGCCCGTAACCACAACTTCAGATAATTCAATGTTGCTGTTTTCAAGTTCAATAATAAGATTATTTATATCGTTTACTGATACAAAAACAGATTTTGATTTATATCCAATATAAGATAATTGCAACTCATAGGAAGCCGATGGAACAGTAGTAAATTTAAAATTTCCATTACTATCTGATAGTACAGAAGCATGAATATCTGGAATTGTAATGGTTACAAAAGACAACTCTTTTTTGCTTGTTTTGTCAATAATTTTTCCCGACAAGGTGTTTTGATTTTGAGCGAATGTGACTTGATAGCACACTAAAAATAGTAATGCAAAAATATATTTTTTCATTATATGATATTTTATCGTTAATAAAGATTTTACTTCTAAATTTTGAAGTATAGAATACTCTTAAACAATAAAACTTGGCGGAGCTCGAAGGGCAAATAGACTGCCTCGAAACGATTGCGTAATTTCTTTAGAATAGAAATAAGTATACGAAACTAGTGTTTGTACATTCGCTACATTGATGGTAAAGAAATCTGAATTTAATGAAGTGCTGAACGTGAACTCACATACAAAACAATGGTCAGTGTTATGATGTGCATGTGTTAATTCGGTTGCATTTTTAGCATGTTTGTGATGACATTGTTTTTCTGTAAGTTCTTTTTCTAAATGACCTAAAGTATGCACAGAATGGAGCACTAATGCAAACAATACTGCCATTCCAAAAAACAAACTTATGCCTGTAACTTTTTTATTCATCAGGACAAATGTAACCAACATGAAATGAAAAATCACTTGAATTAACAAACTTTTAGATTTGCAAATTCAAATGATTATGGATGTAATCAAAAAACATTTTGTTATTATTTCGATAAAAAATCGACTAGACTTTCAATATCAATCTGACATATTTTTTGAAGTTCTTCCACAGTTCCGTGCTCGATAAATTCATCAGGAACACCAAGGGTTTTTATAGGAATAGAATACTTGTTTTCGGAGGCAAATTCTATAATAGCACTTCCAAAGCCTCCTTTGATTACCCCATCTTCAATAGTTATTATAGATTTATATTTTAAAAAGATTTCATGTAAAAGGTTTTCGTCCAAAGGTTTTACAAATCCAAAATCATAATGAGCAATATCATTTTTATTTGAGATTTTATTTAAAGCCAATGAGACATTATTGCCAATAAATCCGGTTGATAAAACAGCTATTTTAGTTCCTGATTGCAACAAATGTGCTTTCCCTATTTCAATTTTTTGAAACTCGTAATTCGCAATTTGTAATTTGTAATTCAAATATTTTCCTCTTCCTCTTGGATAACGAATAGCAATTGGGTGGTTCAATCCTAAAGATGCTGTGTATAGTATATTACGCAAATCAATCTCATCTTTTGGAGCATAAATAATCATATTTGGAACACTTCTGAAATAAGCTAAATCAAAAACACCATGATGTGTGGCACCATCTTCACCGACTAATCCTGCTCGATCTAAACAAAAAATAACCGGTAAATTTTGTAACGCCACATCGTGAATTACTTGATCGTAAGCACGTTGTAAAAAAGTAGAATAGATATTGCAAAAAACAACCATTCCTTGTGTTGCCATTCCCGCAGCAAGAGTTACCGCATGTTGTTCGGCTATTCCGACATCAAACGCTCGATCTGGAAACGCCTCCATCATGAATTTTAACGAACTTCCACTGGGCATTGCAGGAGTAATTCCAATTATTTTTGGATTATTGGTTGCCAATTCTACCAAAGTCCAACCAAAAACATCTTGAAATTTTGGAGGTACATTTTCTTCCGATTTAGGATGAATTTCTCCAGTAGTTGCATCAAATTTTCCAGGTGCATGATAGGTTACCTGATTTTCTTCTGCTTGTTGCAACCCCTTTCCTTTGGTTGTTATAATATGAAGAAATTTAGGCCCTTTTACTTTTTTTAACCGTTCTAATTCTGAAATCAAAGCCTCAAAATCATGACCATCAACAGGTCCTGAATAATCAAAATTCAGGGACTTAATCATGTTATTTTGCTTCGGATTTTTTCCTGATTTGACAGAGGTTAAGTAGTTTTTCAAAGCGCCAACACTCGGGTCAATTCCAATCGCATTATCATTCAAAATCACCAATAGATTAGCATGGGTAACACCGGCGTGATTTAATCCTTCAAATGCCATTCCGCTTGCAATGGAAGCATCACCAATAACGGCTATATGATGCTTGCTTTCGCCTTTCAATTGAGATGCAATGGCCATTCCCAATGCTGCCGATATTGAAGTTGAAGAATGCCCTACGCCAAAGGTGTCATAAATGCTTTCACTTCGTTTTGGAAACCCGGAGATTCCTCCAAGTTGTCTATTTGTATGAAATTTATCTTTTCTTCCTGTCAAAATTTTATGTCCATACGCCTGATGCCCCACATCCCAAACTAATAAATCATTTGGGGTATCAAAAACATAATGAAGCGCAATAGTCAACTCTATTACTCCAAGTGAAGCGCCAAGATGACCCTCTTTTACAGAAACCACGTCAATAATAAAATGACGCAATTCTTTTGCTAATTCGGGCAATTGGGAAAATTCCAAATTGCGTAAATCAGTTGGATTATTGATGTTTAGTAGAAGATTTTTTTTCATTTGAATTAAAAAACGAATTTACGATATATTCAAAAAAAAACATCCGATTTCTCGAATGTTTTTATTTTATTACTCTATCTCTTTCATCTTAAATGATTCCATAAACTTGGTAGTGTAATTACCCGCTACATAATCGGGTTCATCCATCAGTTGTCTGTGGAATGGAATGGTAGTTTTAATACCTTCAATATAAAATTCATCCAAAGCTCTTTTCATTTTGCTGATTGCCTCTTCTCTAGTTTGGGCCGTAGTAATCAGTTTTGCAATCATCGAGTCGTAATTTGGCGGAATGGTATACCCTGCATAAACATGCGTGTCTAAACGCACCCCATGTCCTCCTGGCGCATGTAAAACCGTGATTTTACCTGGCGATGGGCGGAAGTCATTATAAGGATCTTCAGCATTGATGCGGCACTCAATAGAATGCAATTGTGGTAAATAATTTTTTCCGGAAATTGGCACACCAGCCGCTACAAGAATTTGTTCACGAATTAAATCATAATCAATTACTTGTTCTGTTATCGGATGTTCTACTTGAATACGAGTATTCATTTCCATAAAGTAGAAATTTCTATGCTTATCTACAAGAAACTCAACAGTTCCAGCTCCTTCATATTTAATAAATTCAGCAGCCTTAACCGCAGCTTCTCCCATTTTATGACGCAATTCGTCGGTCATAAATGGCGAAGGAGTTTCTTCCGTTAATTTTTGATGACGTCTTTGAACAGAGCAGTCTCTTTCAGAAAGATGACAAGCTTTGCCATAAGAATCTCCAACCACTTGAATTTCTATATGTCGAGGTTCTTCAATAAGTTTTTCAAGATACATTCCGTCATTTCCAAAAGCGGCAGCCGACTCTTGACGAGCACTTTCCCAAGCTTTTAACAATTCTTCATGTTTCCATACGGCACGCATTCCTTTTCCACCACCACCAGCAGTTGCTTTAAGCATTACTGGATAACCAAATTCTTCTGCTAATTGTTCTGCCTGCTCATAAGATTCCAGAATCCCAACAGAGCCGGGAACACAAGGAACCCCAGCTTCAAGCATGGTTGCTTTTGCAGAAGCTTTGTCCCCCATTCTATCAATCATTTCTGGAGAAGCTCCAATGAATTTGATTCCGTGCTCTTGACAAATTTTAGAAAATTTTGCATTTTCTGACAAGAAACCATATCCTGGATGGATTGCATCTGCATTAGTAATTTCTGCAGCAGCAATAATATTAGACATTTTCAAGTAGGATAAATTACTTGGAGGCGGTCCGATACAAACCGCTTCATCTGCAAATTTTACATGCAAACTTTCGGCATCGGCAGTAGAATAAACCGCTACGGTTTTAATCCCCATTTCTCGACAAGTTCTAATTACACGTAGTGCAATTTCTCCTCTATTGGCAATTAATATTTTTTTAAACATATCATTAAAATTAAAAATTAAGAATTAAAAATTAAGAATTAAAAAAACTATACATGGATTTTTAATTCGTAATTCACAATTTTTAATTGATTAAGATGGGTCAACTAAAAATAAAGGTTGATCAAATTCTACTGGAGACATATCATCCACAAGAATTTTAACAATTTTTCCTGAAATTTCAGCTTCAATTTCGTTAAATAACTTCATGGCTTCTATTACGCAAAGAACATCACCTTTTCCAATTGAAGTACCAACCTCAACGAATGGAGCTTTATCTGGTGATGGTTTTCTATAAAATGTACCAATCATTGGTGATTTCACAGTGATATATTTAGAATTGTCATCTGCAACCGGAGTTGCTGCAACTGGAGTGGCAATTGCTTGTTGTACTGGAGCTGCTTGTTGAGGCAATGCCTGTTGCATAGGAGCTTGTTGTACATAGGTAATGTCTGGAGTATTTCCTTCTAAAGTAGTTCTGATGGTAATTTTAATGTCTCCTGTTTCTAACTTTACTTCGGCTACTCCCGAATTAGATACAAATTTGATTAGGTTTTGAATTTCTTTTAAATCCATAATATTATTTGTTTTTTAGTTATAGTTTTATTGTTTGTTGTATGCCCATTTTAAGTAAATTGAACCCCAGGTAAATCCGCCGCCAAAAGCAGCAAATATTAGGTTATCTCCTTTTTTAAATTTATCCTCAAAATCACTTAATAACAATGGTAAAGTTGCCGAAGTGGTGTTTCCGTATTTGTGAATGTTTATTAAAACTTTTTCCTCATCAAGATTCATTCTTGAAGCAGTTGCATCAATAATTCTCTTATTTGCTTGATGAGCAATTAACCAATTTACATCGTTATTTGTTAGATTATTACGTTGCATAATTTTATCACTAACATCTGCCATTCCAGAAACTGCATATTTGAAAACCGTTTTTCCGTCTTGAAAAACAAAATGCTGTCTATTCTCAACCGTTTCTTTGGAAGCCGGCAGGATAGAACCGCCAGCATCAATCTTTAGATATTCTCTTCCGATTCCGTCTGATCTTAAAATTTCGTCCTGAAGCCCAAGTCCTTCGTGATTTGGCTCAAATAAAACAGCACCAGCACCATCACCAAAAATGATACAAGTTGCTCTATCGGTGTAATCAATAATGGACGACATTTTATCAGCTCCTATCAAAAGAACTTTTTTATATTTCCCCGATTGAACATAAGCTGATGCAACCGACATTCCATATAAAAAACTAGAACAAGCCGCTTGTAAATCAAAAGCAAAGGCATTAATAGCTCCAATTTGGGTCGCTACATAAACTCCTGTAGAGGCCACAAGCATATCGGGTGTTGTAGTTGCCATAATAATCAAATCAATTTCAGCAGGATTTATATTGCTTTTTTTGATTAAATCTTGTGCTGCTTGTATGGCTAAATAAGAAGTTCCTTTTCCAGAATCTTTTAATAAACGTCTTTCTTTTATTCCAGTTCTGGTAGTTATCCACTCATCATTTGTGTCAACTAAAGTCTCTAAAACTTGATTTGAAAGCACAAAATCTGGAACATAACCACCGACAGCGGTAATAGCGGCTGTAATTGTATTCATAGTAATGTTTTAAATACTCTTAAAAAAATTGCTTTTTAAAAGAGGTGGAATTTACAAAAAAAATATTAGTTAAATACTATTTGAAAAACAAAAAACTCTCACAGAGTGAGAGTTTAAATGTAAATTTAAATATAAATTAAGCAGCGGCTACTGATTTATCAATAACTACTTGACCTCTGTAATACATTTTACCTTCGTGCCAGTAAGCTCTGTGGTACAAATGTGCTTCTCCAGTTACTGGACAAGTTGCAATTGTTGCAGCGGTTGCTTTGTAGTGAGTTCTTCTCTTATCTCTTCTTGTTTTGGAGATTTTTCTTTTAGGATGTGCCATTTTACTATATTATTTATCCGTTAATAGTTGTTTTAATTTGTCCCAACGAGGGTCTGTATTTTCTTCTTGTTTATTTTCTGTCTTATGTTCATTAACTGCTAGTTTTGAGAGTGTTTCGAGCGATTCTGTTTGTAAAGTTCCGTCCTTAATTCCTGGATGAACTCTTTTTAATGGAACCGAAAGAACAATCATTTCATAAATATATTGCGAGATATCTAATTGATGTTCACCATGCGGTAAAATTAACAACTCTTCATTGTCATTGTTAAACTCTTCTCCAAACTGAACCACTAATTTAATTTTACCTTTAATGGGTAAATCAAACATTTCGTTTGTTAAATCACAAGGCACGTGAACCGTTCCTTTATGCTTAAAAGCAAGCTCTAACATGGTTGTTTTCTTTTCCAAAACTACATTTACTTTGATATCACAATCTTCATATTCGTGATAATCAAATTTCTCAAAGAACGTTTTTTTTATTTCAAATTCAAATTGATGCTTGCCTAACTTTAATCCTATAAACGGAATTAAAAATTCATTTGTAACTTTCATCATTTCATCAATTTGTCCAATCCGAAGATTCGGGTTTGGGAGTGCAAAGATATAAATTTATTATAAATCCAAAAGGCTTATGCGCCTTTTTTTGTTTCTAATTGTTTTTCTCTTATTTTTAAAGGGTTTTTAGATACTTCTAAATACTCATTTCTAGAGTTATAGATGTCAATTGCAAGATAAACCGCTTCTTTAAACGAACTATTGTCTGCTATTCCTTTTCCTGCTATTTCATAGGCAGTCCCATGATCTGGAGAAGTTCTTATTTTATTTAAACCCGCTGTATAATTTACGCCGCCACCAAAAGATAAGGTTTTAAACGGAATTAATCCTTGATCGTGATAGGTTGCAATTACGGCATCAAATTTTTCATATTGACCACTACCGAAAAATCCATCAGCAGAATATGGTCCAAATGCTAGAATACCCTTCCCAAATATTTTTTTGATGGTTGGTTTGATAGTTGTTTCATCTTCTTTTCCTATCACTCCATTATCTCCTGCATGTGGGTTTAGCGATAAAACAGCAATTTTTGGTTTGTTAATACTAAAATCTTGTTTTAAGGTTTTGTTTATGGTTTCAATTTTTTGAATTATCAATTGCTCTGTTAAATGTTTTGACACTTCATTTACTGGAATATGGTCAGTAAGCAACCCTACCCTTAAATTATCCTGAACCATTAACATTAATGCGTTTCCTTCAAGTTCTTTATTTAAATAATCGGTGTGTCCCGGGAATTTAAAATCGTCTGATTGAATGTTATATTTATTAATCGGAGCTGTTACTAATACATCAACCAAACCTTCTTTCAATGCATTTGTTGCAGCGATGAACGATTTAATGGCGTACTTTCCAACATTCTCATCATTTTGACCAAAATTAATATCAACGCCTTCTTTCCACACATTTAATACATTAATTTTTCCTTTCACTAATTGATCTATTCTATCTATTCCGTGTAAAGCAACTTCTGAATTTAGATTTCTTTTTATAAAAGAAAGGATTTTGACATTTGCAAAAATAACTGGCGTACACAACTCCAACATTCGAGAATCTTCAAATGTTTTAAGAATAACTTCGCTTCCAATACCGTTTAAATCTCCAATTGAAATTCCGACGATTATATTTTCTGCTTTTTTCATGACGAATTGTTCTATTTATTGCTAATTTTGAAGTGCAAATTTAGTAAAATAAAACGACAAATGTTTACAGGAATTATTGAAACCCTTGGAATAATTAAAGCTCTACAAAAAGAGAATGAAAACTTGCACATTACCGTGAGTTCCTCTATTACAAACGAATTAAAAATCGACCAAAGTGTCGCCCATAATGGCGTTTGTTTGACCATAATTGCTATAGAAAACGATACGTATACTGTTACCGCAATAAAAGAAACTATTGAAAAAACAAATGTAGGTGATTGGAAGATTGGTGATGTTGTAAATCTAGAACGAGCTATGAAGCTTGGTGATCGATTAGACGGACATATTGTTCAAGGTCATGTGGATCAAATTGGAGTTTGTACATTAATACAAGAAACCAATGGAAGTTGGAAATTTACATTTGAATATGATAAAACTTTAAATAACCTTACCATAGAAAAAGGCTCTATAACCGTAAATGGCGTTAGCTTAACGGTTGTTGATTCTATGATAAATGAATTTAGCGTGGCTATAATTCCATATACTTACGAACATACTAATTTTAAAAACTTCAAGGTTGGTACAAAAGTAAATCTCGAGTTTGATGTTATTGGTAAATATGTAGTTAAATTAAATCAGAATAAAATTTAGAATTAGTCATTCTTTATGGCCTTCCATAAGGTTACGTTTTGTTCATCGCTATTTCATGACAAGACAAAGTTGAATAAAATAAAAAAACCACCTCAAATTTTAATATTGAGATGGCTTCTTTCTAAATTTATATATTTTATAAAATGCTAATATTAATGAGAAAATTGCTAAAATTATCAGTCCACCATTAATGGACCCCCCCGGTGGTGGTGGTGGTATTGGAGGTGGAGGATTATTAGATGCAAAAGAGAAATTGCAACAAAAAATTCCAACTGATATAAGCACTATTTTAACTAGGTTAATTTTCATAGGGCGTAAAAGTAAAAAAAAAAACTCTGTATCAAAATTTTTTACATTGTTATTTAATTGTCGTAGTAAATAATTTACATTTTGTTTACATCAAACTTACTTACTATATAAACGTAAAAACAAATTTTTGTTATGTAATTTACAAAAAAAGACCTCGTATTTGAGGTCTTTTTCATTGTGGTCCCACTTGGGCTCGAACCAAGGACCACCTGATTATGAGTCAGGTGCTCTAACCAACTGAGCTATAGGACCGCTTTTGAGGTTGCAATATTACTACTATTTTTAATTT
>CAISUR010000533.1 GCA_903888655.1 uncultured Bacteroidota bacterium
AAATAATCATCACTTAATATAAAACTCACTAACCACGCATCACAGACAGCGGGGCAGCAACCCCTGATTTGACGGGAGGTAGTAGAGGATATTAATCATCTTTAGATATTATTATTCCACCTACTTTTGGTGTTCAAAAAATTAACTTTATGAGAAAATTATTAGCCATATCATTCTTTGTTGTTTTATTATTTTCAATTACTTCTTGTTCAAAAAATGGTTCTAACGCTTCAGACGTCCAAACTACTGATTGTAGCACTCCTCCTTACAGATTAGGCACGACAATTACTATGTCAGCTGTAGGAGGTGATTATAAAAAAACTACCACTTTTAATCTTGTTACGACTTATAATGGTATCAACTATTTTGGTTATAACGAAACAACGAATTCTGGAACAGTCGCTTCTTATTTTGGAGAGGATTCAAGTGAAAATATTTGGCAACTAACACTACCCTTTCAAGATTTCCCTCAAAGAAATGAGATAATTTACAAGCCAAATCAATCCATAGGTACAAGTTGGTCATATACTTATGCTAGCGTTTCGCAGCCTTCTTTGATTTCTTATAAAAACACCTATCAAGTTATAAAAAACGGGATAGTTTTTAACCTCGGCGGTAAGACTTATATGGATTGTAGTGAGATTCAGGAAACTCTTGAAACATTTCGCAATGGAGTTTCAGAAGGCCCTGGTGGCAGTTCCGGACATACATGGGCTTGCGATATTGGTTTTGTGCAAGCATTTAATAACGGATCCTTGTCCTATACACTAACCAGCTACACTTATTAATAAAAATAGACTTCTTTAATTGCCGTTAGTTTTTATAATTCAGTCAGGATATTCTGTCTTCATAGTTTTTATTGTTTCTGTCAACAAATCCCAATCTTTTGCAAGACCTAAATAATAAAAAACAAATCTATTACCCGCTCTTTTCATTTTTTTAGTAATTGATTGTAGAAAGTTTTTGTCAATAAGTTGATTTCTTACAGTTAGTGCTTGGATATAGAAAGTGGGTTCTGATTTCATTAGAAAATCAAAATAGCTGATTTCTTCTTTATAAGTTTTGTCAATTATTAGCTTTTTAAGTCTATTATCTGGGAAGTCTTTACTCCATAAATTATTTAATTGTATCACAATCTCATAACTTTCTGAATAATAAATAATCTGAATCAATGCACCATAATCTTTGAACTTAAAATAATTGTCCCAAATTGTTTGCTCAATGTCTTTCCATAAATATTTTGCTACTTCATACGATTTCTTTCTATCATTTGTCCTTTCGGACTTGATAAATAAATTGAAATAGTCTCTAATCATATCCTTACTTAAATGAGTTATGATTTGGCTTAAGAATGTACGATAAGCGATTTGTAAATTGTATGGTTGATGTGAATAATTTTCTATTAGTTCAGTCGCAATTAATGAAAAGTCCAGTAAACGTGCTTCTGCTTTTTTTCTGACAAAGTTTAGTAAAGTTCTTTTGAAATTAATACTATGCAATGAATGGTTGAGATAAAGTGTCTTAATTTCAGATGGAGTCAAGCAGTTAAATAAAGCATGAAGCTTTAAATAAAAAAAACGGTCACGAAAAAAATCATCTTCCGTATGATTACTATAAAAGTAATCGCTAATGTATATTATACGATATGTGTCCATAAAACTTGAGGCTAACTCTTTAATAGAAGCATGTTTTTTCGCCAATGCAAGTATTCTTCACCACTTCTATCTAGTCTGTAAATATAACATCCCCACCTAAATACCTTCTATTTTATTTATCAGCTTTTGGCAAATAAAACCAAATCTTAGCTACTATTCAACAGCAGTAACGGTTTCACGGCTTTAAAAGAATGGCTAATGAATACTATACGCTCTTGCCCCCCCTAAAAACAATATTCAAATGGTTGAAAAGAATATTCAAATAGATCG
>CAISUR010000534.1 GCA_903888655.1 uncultured Bacteroidota bacterium
ATTAGTTGAACCTGTGTTTATGTTTGAAAAATTATTGCTTGAAATAGTGTGAGTCACAGTTGATGGAGAACTTCCATTATCATAGTAGCCATAAAAACTACCAGTACCAGCTCCATTTCTGGTAAAAGAAGTAGTAACTACATTTGATTGTATAGTTTTAGTTCCACTTGCAGGAGCTGTATAATTATTATTTATAAGATAAATATCTCCTGTTGATTTAATATTAAGCGCATTAAAATTATTACTGCTTATTGTTTCTGTTGCTGGAGTACCCGTTTGGTAAATTCCATAAAAAGGATCAGTCATAGCCGTAGCACCAGTAACTGATATACCTGTCATACTATTATTGCTAATGTTTAACGTGGCTCCCGAAGCAGCTGTAGAAGTGTTTACTATCATACCAACACTACCTAATACAGCCGCTCCAGATAAGGTACCAGAAGTAATTGTATTGTTACTGATACTAGTTGTTCCTGTAACTGCTCCTCCGTTTTGGAAGGGTGCGAATAAGAAACTACCTGTAGCTCCCACTGATTCAATAGAGTTACTAGCAAAGGTATTATAATCTATATTTAAACTACTTGCTGCAGCTGTATTTCTAATACCATATAAAAAAGAACCTGTATTACTACCGTATGCACTAACGTTTTGAATAGTATTCCCAGCAGATACTGCACCTATAATAGTTGCTCCAGTAGCTGAATTTAATATCCCTGTTACAGCAACAGCTCCAGTAGTAGTTGCACTAGTACCTATGGCAATACTGTTTGCAGTAGAAGTACTCCCAATAGTATTAGCATTAATGGTATAAATACCAGCTGTACCCGATGTATTTATACCTACAAATGTATAACCTATACTCGCTGTTCCACCTGTTCCAAACGATGCAATAGTATTGTTTAAAATGTTAACTGTTCCTGTAGATGAGGATGTAATTCCTGTAATTAAACCTCCACTAGTTGTAGAGGTAATATAAATGTAATTGGTTGCAGAAGCATTGCCAATTAAATTTCCTGTTGTTGTACCAATATTAACATTACCACTAGTAACATAAATACCTGTAAACACTCCATAAGTAGTTGACGCACCACTAGTTGTTGTTAAATTAAATGCGGTAATAGTATTATTTTGGACACTTGTAGCAGTTGTAGTTCCAACTGACAAATCTATTCCTATAAATCGATTTCCAAAAGCACCAGCATAATAAGTAGTTCCCGTTCCACTAGAGTTTGCCCCTCCTATAAAGTTATTGGAAATAATGTGGCCATTTCCACTTGCAATTTTTATAGCTTCATGCGTAGAACCACTAGTTGAAGTTCTAGTTGCGGTTTGAAAAAATTTATTTCCTGTTACCGTCCAGCTTGAGTTAAAATTTCCTGCTAGTATACCAAAAGAGTTGTTAGCCGCACTGAAATAATCTTGAATATTGTTATTGGTTATTTGAATCCCACTATTATCTATCACGGCGGAAGAACCGACAGAAGCTATAGCACAAGATGCTATATTAGACCCTGCAGAAGTTATGGTATTGTTGTTAATTATATTTCCATCATTACCAGTGGTTGTTCCAGTGGAAAATACAATAGTTCCACCAAGAACTGAAACAGAATTGGATACTGTACTTGAACCAGAAATAGTACAGTTTTGTATTGTATTATTTGTTGCATCAGCAATAAACTGTATGGTTGAAGTACCTGTTGTACTGGATGTGCTCGTATTTGAAATAGTCAATGAATTACTTCCTGTGTTCAAACCATCGATGGTTACATTGTCTGCACCATTAAGATTAATCAATGAGGCTCCAGCTATAGAACCACTAATAGTTCTGGCGCCCCCACCAGCGGGTTGAATTCCAATTGAAGTAAAAGAAGCAGATCCTGTACCACTGGCATTAAGAGCCGCAGTAGCTGTTTCTGTGGTATTTCCATAAACGCCAATCGTAATTACTCCTTGATGAGTCCCCGCATTAATAGCATCAAATGCGGCTTTTAATGTAGCATATATTGTTGGCCCAGAAGTTCCTGCGCTTGCATTAACAATCACATTCCCATTAGGCTGTGTGTAAGTGTAATTATTTCCTGAATTGTTTTGAATATTCAACGCAAGCATATCATTTGCCGTTTCCCCATTTGATATAACACTACTTTGAATGGTTGAAAGGGATTGATTACTGGTATAAAAATAAAATGAAACACTAGCATTAGCAGCTTGTGCCGGTATTGAAAAAGATGCAGTACTTCCAGAAGGAGTAACTTGAATTAATGTTGAACTAGAAAAACCATTACTAGTATATCTGCAATACAAATTTTCGCCTGAACTTAATGTTGGAACAGAAGATAAAGAAACAGAAGTAGCACCATAACTACCTTTACCAGCAGTAAATGCAACTGCTATTCCATTAATAGCAACAGGATTATAGGTTGTTTCTAAAACAGCCATGCTCTCATTTCTATAGGTCCCACTTAAGTAAGTTACATTAAATGTATAATAATTACCATTAGTTGTTGCTGGTAAAAAAGCCGAAGACCCACCCGAACTAGCTCTCCAGTATGCAGAGGCATTACCCGAATTAGGCGCGATAAATTGATTATAACCCGCAATAGTTTGATTACTGCTAGATGCTCTCCAAGTATTGTAGTAGCTATCTGAATTCCATTCCCATTTTCGTGTTCCAGACGAGGTACTCGCAGTTTCTTTGACTCTCACCTGTTTTAAAGCTGGAGTAACTGTAGTAGTTCCATAATTTGTATAAGTACCATTTATATCTGTACCCAAATTTGTAAGTTGTGCCGACACATTTGAACTAAAGAACAAAATAATCATCAACCCAATAGCTGACAAAAACTTGTTAAACGATTTTCTTCCGAAAACAGCCTCCTGATGTAAAGAATTTTCAGGTATACTGTCTAAACTACCATTGTTACGTAAAGAATTTTTCATAAGCTTCGGGTTTTGCGTAAAATTGTTCATTATAGATATGATGTAAAATTTTCAATATTTTGATTTTTCCTTATCGATTGAATTGATTTTTAGGTACTATTTTTTATCAAATTGAAAAAAAATCAGTCTCCAAAAAGCACATTTACAAATTTTTGTAAACGAAATCGATTTAGGAATCTGTAAAAGTAATTAAAAATATTTATTTAACATATTAAGAAAGCGTAAATTAAATTCGCAAACGTTTTCGTGTTGATAAATTAGGAAGAATCAAGGTGCTAAACTACTGGAAATATTTAACTCATAAATTTAACCACAAAGCCCGCGAAGAAGGCACGATGAACACGAAGATTATAGTAAAACTTTGTGAAACGCTGTAAAAACCTCTATGGAACTCGGTGAAAAAAAGATTTAACCACAAAGCCCACGAAGAAGGCACAAAGGACTCGAAGATTATAGTAAAAGGTTGTGAAAATCTCTGTGGAACTCGGTGTAACAAAAATTTAACCACGAAATGCACCATCAAGGTATTAAGTTCAGAAATACATTATACAAATATTATTGAGGTCATAAAACTTTATTTCAAAAAAAAATGCCAAACTTACGCTTGACATCATTTTTTTTATTCTTTTCTCTATATTCTTTGATTAAAAAACTTCGCTTTCTTTCAGTTTTTCCATATTGTTTACCAACTGAAGCTCGTCGACGAATTTTTGAATTTTTCCGTTCATAACGCCGTCCATATCAAAAACATCAAGACCAATTCGGTGGTCAGTTACACGGCCTTGCGAATAATTGTAGGTTCTAATTTTTGCTGAACGGTCGCCCGAACTCACTTGAGACGAACGTTTAGTAGCATCTTCGGCTTGTTTTTTAGCCAATTCTTGTTCGTATAAACGCGAACGTAGAACCTCTAATGCCTTATCTTTATTTTTGTGTTGCGATTTTTGATCCTGACATTGGGCTACCAATCCGGTTGGAATGTGTGTTAAACGCACCGCCGATTTAGTGGTATTTACCGATTGACCGCCGGGTCCCGACGAACAGAAAAAGTCGACACGCACGTCGTTCATATCAATTTGCACGTCAAATTCTTCGGCTTCTGGTAAAACCATTACTGTTGCAGCTGACGTGTGTACACGACCTTGGGTTTCCGTTTGAGGGACACGTTGTACTCGATGCACGCCCGCTTCAAATTTTAACGTTCCATACACATCTTCACCCGTTACTTCAAAAATCACCTCTTTGAATCCGCCCGAAGTCCCTTCGTTCAAATCCACTACCGAAGTTCTCCAACCGCGAGTTTCGCAATATTTGGTGTACATTCTGAATAAATCTCCTGCAAAAATAGATGCTTCGTCTCCGCCGGTTCCGGCGCGGATTTCTACCATTACATTTTTGGCATCTTCCGCGTCTTTTGGAATTAACATGAATTTGATTTCATCTTCTAGTTTTGGAAGACGCTCTTTGGCTTCTTCCAATTGCATTTTGGCCATTTCTACCATTTCGACATCCGAACCATCGGCAATAATTTCGTTGGCTTCTTCTATATTTCCGGTAACATTTATCAATTCTTCGCGCTTTTCCATCAAATCTTTAAGTCCTTTGTACTCTTGATTTAATTGCACATAACGTTTTTGATCAGAAATTACATCCGGCTGAATAATCAAGTCTGATATTTCATCGAAACGTTGCTTTACGTATTGAAGTCTCTCTAACATTTTGAATTCTTTATTTGGAGTGCAAAAGTAATAAAAAAAGTATTCAGTTGGCAGTGTTCAGTTGGCAGATTTTTCATAGTATTGTAGTTTAAAATTGATTCTTATGAAAATTAGTTCTCTATCTCTGATGGTTCTCTGTTTGATACTATTTATATCTTGTAAAAAACATGATAAAAATGGAAACGAAATAAAGTCATTTAATGAATTAGCCAAAGCTAAATGGTTGCTTGGTGAATGGGAAAAAACAGATAGTTTAGGAACGCTCAAAGAACTATGGAAAAACGAAGATGATAGCACATTTGTTGGAAAATCATATTATTTACAAAACAATAAAGACACGCTCTTCAATGAACAAATAGAATTAATTCAAGAAAAAGACCATTTGATATACAGAGCTACAGTTGAAGGAGAAAACAATGATGAACCAGTTCCTTTCCAATTAACAAAAGCAGATGACAGCCTTTTAATATTTGAAAATCCAAAGCACAATTATCCTCAAAAAATTGAATATAAACTGAAAAAAAACAATAGATCG
>CAISUR010000535.1 GCA_903888655.1 uncultured Bacteroidota bacterium
AATACAAATTGGAAAGACAGTAACAAAGCTAGAACATTATTAAACCAAGCTATTCAATCTATTAATAATGGTAATGTTTCTAATTTGAGACCTATTTTGATTGAAATTATTGATGTTATGGATAGAGAGGATGCTGATAAATTAACTGGTAAACTAACTAGATAATTAGAAATTAACTTAAACAGATGCTGTCAAAAAACTTTTCTATAAATGGTGATTATAAAGTTTTACTATTCGTAAAACAAGGCTTTTATGCTGAAACGTATAGAGTTAAAGGAAATGATGGAAAACTCTATTTTTTAAAACTTTTTAATTATTCACAATTGCATAATTCTGCTTTTGACGAGAATAATAATATTCTTGAAATAGAATTAGTAAAATCAATTCAGCACCCAAATTTAGTTACTTACAAAGACAGCGGGGAAATTGTTATTGAAAATAAGAAATATGCCTATTTAGTCCTCGATTTTATTGCTGGTGAAACCTTATCTGAAAAGATAATTCGTGAAAAATATAAATCGCTTTATGACATTAAAAACATTGTCATTGAAATACTTGAAGGTGTAAAATATTTACATCAACAAACCAACCCCATAATTCACAACGAAATTACACTGCAAAATGTAATGTTAGATTTAGCACAAGGTAATCCAAAACCAAAAATTATTGATTTTGGTTACGCTAGAGAGTTTCACCAATCATCAAAAGTTTTTAATAAAGAAGGATTAAACCTTAACTTTTTGGCGGGTGAATGTTTTCATAATATATATTCACCTCAATCTGATTTGTTTTCGGTAGGAATCATTTTATACCAATTAATTTACAATTCATTACCTTGGATTGTAGATGTTTCAAAATTCAAAGCAAAGCTATCAGAATTAGAAGAGAAAATTGTTGAGGAAAGGAAGAAAAAAATCCAGTTTCCTAATGTTTCTAATGATATTATTGATTTTGACGAGGAGATAACTAATATTATTAAAAAAGCTTTGCATACCGATACAGAAGTTAGATTTAGTTCTGCGGAGGAATTTATAAAAGCACTAAAAGGCGAAGTAGTTGTTGAGGATCCTGATACAATTCAAATTCAAAAATCTGATAAAGAACCTACTAAAAAGAAAACAACATATAGTTCAGTAGTAAAAGGGAAAGGGTTTAGTGCAATTGCAGGTATGCAAGATTTAAAAAACCAACTTCAAGTTGATGTTATTGACGCACTTCGTAATCCGGAAGAGTATGAAAAATACGGCGTAACAATTCCAAATGGAATGTTATTATTTGGTCCACCTGGTTGTGGTAAAACATTTTTTGCAAAACATTTTGCGGAAGAGGTAGGATTTAATTTTATGTTAATTAAACCATCGTCATTAAAAAGTCGTTATGTAAATGCAACTCAAGAAAACATTGCAAAAATGTTTGAAGAAGCAGAAGAAAACGCACCAACTATCATTTTCATTGATGAAATGAATGAATTAGTTCCAAATAGAGATAGTGATGCTCACGAAATGTCTAAAAGTGCTGTAAATGAAATGCTAGCACAAATGGATAGAACAGGTGAAAAAGGAATATTCATAATAGGTGCTACTAATTATCCGCATATGATTGATCCTGCTATTTTAAGAGCTGGTAGATTAGATAAAAAATTCTATTTATCACCACCTGATTTTGAAGCAAGAAAAGCTATGTTTGAAATGTACCTAAAATCAAGACCAATTGACTTTGGTATGGATTATGAAAAATTAGCAACGTTAACAGATAATTTTGTAGCGGCTGATATTGAACTTTTAGTAAATGATGCTTCAAGAAATGCTTTAAAGAATAAAGGTAGAATTAGTATGGAAACACTTGAAAATATCCTTAAAAATTACAAACCATCTGTATCAATAAATGAACTAAATAAATACGAAGAGCTACGAAGAAAAATGGATGGTGAAAATACTCCGGTAATTAATAAAACAAACGAACGTCCAATAATAGGTTTTAAAAAATAGAAAAAATGGAAACAATCACTTTTGACAAATTACTTTTAAAAACTGCATTTTGTTGTATGGCTTCTGACGGAAAAATTGACAAAAGAGAAGTTGAATTAATAAAAAAAATGTGTGAGCAATCACCAATATTTAATGACTTCGATTTTAGTAAAGAAATAAATATTCTGCTAGAGAAAATTAATAATAGAGGTTCAGAATTTATTCAATACTATTTTGATTTATTGAATAATACTGCTTTATCAATAGAAGAAGAATTAAATATAATCGACTTTGCAATAAAAACCATTAATGCTGATAATGTAATTGAGTATTCCGAAATAAAATTCTTTAAAGCTATTCGAAAATGTCTTAATGTATCTGATGAAAACATTTTAGCAATTTATCCAGAATTAGACACTTATTTAGAAGAAGATATTGATACTGAGAGTAAACTAGACAAATTAGTAAATAACTATTTAAAATCGATTGAATTACCACAATTCGAACAGATACA
>CAISUR010000536.1 GCA_903888655.1 uncultured Bacteroidota bacterium
AAATATACATTATTGGTATTGGATTAATAGGCGGTTCGCTGGCATTAGACGTCAAATCAATTTATGATGAGGCAACTATTTTCGGGATTGATGCCAATGAAGGACATCTTGATGAAGCAATAAATCTTGGAATCATCGACCAAAAAGCAACTCAAAACGATTTAATTAACGCAGATTTAGTGATTGTTTCGGTGCCAGTTGATGTAGCTTTAGTAATTTTGCCCTATATTTTGGATAAAATTGGTGACCAAACCCTCGTTTTTGATGTAGGATCTACCAAATTACCCGTTTGTGAAGCGATTTCAAATCATCCTAAAAGAAGAAATTTTATGGCATGCCATCCTATTGCCGGAACCGAGTTTTCCGGACCAAAAGCAGCCATAAAAGGATTGTTTGAAGGAAAAACTAACATCATTTGCGAAGTGGAAAAAACCACTTTTAAGTTGCAAGAACAGGGAATGGATTTGTTTAAAAAACTCGGAATGCGCATTCGATACATGGATCCGAAATCACACGATAAACACATTGCTTATGTATCGCATTTGTCACACATTAGTTCGTTTATGCTCGGAAAAACAGTCATCGAAAAAGAAAAACACGAGCAAGATATTTTTGATATGGCCGGTTCCGGATTTGAAAGTACGGTGCGTTTGGCAAAAAGTTCACCAGCCATGTGGACGCCTATTTTTAAACAAAACAAAAAACAAGTGGTAAAATCATTAGAGGAATATATTGTGAATTTGACTCATTTTAAAGAATTACTCGAAAAAGATGATTATGAAGCCGTTTTTAACGAAATGCAAAATACGAATAGAATTAAAGAAATATTAAACAGGTAGTAGGTTTTAGGTAATAGGTTTTAGTAAATTTTCTAAACCTATCGCCTACAAGCTACAACCTACAACCTAATAATAAAATGGAAAACAACAAAGAAATGAGAACGTGGTTGAATGATTTTCATTTACCACATCCAATTGTAATAGCTGGGCCATGTAGTGCGGAAACTGAAGACCAAGTCTTGAAAATTGCACACGAATTGAAAGATTCTAAAGTATCCGTTTTTCGTGCCGGAATTTGGAAACCCCGAACACGTCCCGGAGGATTTGAGGGTGTTGGTGAAATCGGATTGAAATGGTTGCAAAAAGCCAAAGCTGAAACAGGTTTGCTAATGGCAGTTGAGGTTGCCAACGCGGCTCACGTAAAATTGGCATTAGAGTATGATATTGACGTTTTATGGATTGGTGCACGAACAACCGTAAATCCTTTTGCAGTTCAAGAAATTGCCGATGCGTTGCAAAATACCGATAAAATTGTGTTGGTAAAAAATCCGGTAAATCCAGATTTGGCATTATGGATTGGTGGCGTTGAGCGCCTGTACAATGCTGGAATCAAGAAATTGGGTATCATTCATAGGGGATTTTCAACTTATGAAAAAACCAAATATAGAAACAATCCCGAGTGGCAAATTGCGATTGATTTTCAACATAAATTCCCTGATTTGCCTTTGATTATTGATCCGTCTCATATTACGGGTAATAGAAATTTGATTTTTCAAGTGACTCAAGAAGCATTAGATTTAAATTATGATGGAATGATTATTGAAACACACATCGATCCAAACAACGCTTGGAGTGACGCTGCACAGCAAGTAACACCAAATCAATTAAAGAAAATTATTTCTGATTTAACGATTAGAAAAGCTACCGATGATGCCGATGATTATCAACAACGATTGAATATCCTTCGTGGAAAAATAGACGAATTTGATGCTAAATTATTAGATGTTATTGGCAAGAGAATGAAAGTTGCTGAAAATATTGGAGCATTAAAAAAAGAAAAAAATGTTGCGGTTTTACAAAACAAACGTTGGAATGAAGTGTTGGATAGAATGATTGTAGAGGGAAGCCAAAAAGGATTAAGTGAAGAATTTATCGTACAATTTTTTAAAGCCATTCACCAAGAAAGTATTACTCATCAAGAGAAAATATTTAATTCATAAGATTTTTGAATGTTGGTTTACGATTTTTGATTTTTGATTTGCTTACTTTTGCGTCAATATGAATTTTAAAATCCTTAATTCCCAATCCTTAATGTCTATGACAGGAATTGTATATAAATCTACTGGAAGTTGGTATACTGTAAAATCAAATCAAGGCGATTTTATGGAATGTCGAATCAAAGGGAAATTCCGCATTAAAGGGATTAAAAGCACCAATCCAATCGCGGTTGGCGATGTAGTTGATTATGATTTAGACGAAAGTTCCGATGTAGTTACGGGAACAATCACGAACATTCATGATCGAAAAAATTACATCGTTCGAAAATCGGTGAATTTATCGCATCAAATGCACATTATTGCATCCAATTTAGATTATGTTTTTCTTTTAATAACAGTAAATAATCCACCCACAACCTTCAATTTCATCGATCGATTTTTGGTTACTGCCGAGGCATATGGTATAGAAACTATATTGATTTTTAATAAAATAGATACATTAGATGAAGTAACTTTAGACGAACAATTGTACATGCAACACGTGTATCAAGAAATTGGATACCAATGTTTACGCGTTTCTGCTAAAGAAGGCAAAGGTATTGAAGAGCTCAAAGAGCTGATGATTGGTAAAACGACCATGTTTTCGGGGCATTCAGGAGTTGGAAAATCAACATTGGTGAATGCTTTAGAGCCTAGTTTAGATCTTAAAACCAAAACCATTTCCGAACAAAGCATGCAAGGGCAACACACCACCACTTTTGCAGAAATGTTTGATTTATCATTTGATGCCAAAATCATTGACACACCTGGAATCAAAGGTTTTGGGATTGTAGATATGGAAAAAGAAGAAATCAGTGGCTATTTTCCAGAGTTTTTTAAGTTGAAAGACCAATGCAAATTCAATAATTGTTTGCACAAAGAAGAACCCAAATGCGCCATCAAACAAGCATTAGAAGAAGACAAAATATCTTGGACACGCTACAATAGTTACCTTAAAATACTAGAAGGCGATGACGAACACTACCGTCAAGACATTTACAATGATGATAGAATTGCCAGTGATGAAACAAGGAATAAGTAAATTTAAATATCAATGTCAATCTCAAAAATCAATTTCAAATATAGAAATTTTGTTATGCTACGCTTAGAACAAGTACTTTTGAATAAAAACTAAATTTAATGAAAGCGGTAATCCAAAGAGTTTCTGAAGCATCCGTTACTATTGAAGGAGTAAAAGTAGCTGATATTAAAAAAGGGTTATTAATTTTAATAGGTATTGAAGATGCAGATATAGAAGAAGACATCAATTGGTTAACTTCTAAAATTGCTAATCTTCGCATTTTTGGTGATGAAAATGAGGTGATGAATTTATCTGTAAAAGATACTAATGGCGATGTAATTGTAGTAAGTCAATTTACCCTTCATGCTTTAACTAAGAAAGGGAATCGTCCTTCTTATATAAAAGCTGCAAAACCGGAAATAGCGATTCCACTTTATGAAAATTTCATTGCTCAAATGGAATTTGAACTCTCAAAAAAAATACAAACAGGTCAATTTGGTGCTGACATGAAAGTAGCACTTATAAACGATGGTCCTGTTACTATTATTATTGATACAAAAAATAAAGAGTAGTTATTTGTAGTGTTAAATAAATTATTATTTTTGAATAAATCCTCCGAAGATGGCATATAAGTATTTTTTTCCTTTTCTTTTCTTGTTTTTTAATTC
>CAISUR010000537.1 GCA_903888655.1 uncultured Bacteroidota bacterium
TGGTGTATCTGCCGTAGTAATTCTTTGAACCGGTGCATCAAGAAAATCGAAAGCTTTGTCTTGAACCATATATGTAATTTCAGATGCAACACTAGCAAATGGCCATGCTTCTTCCAAAACTACCAAACGATTCGTTTTTTTAACCGAATTGATAATCGCGTCATAATCCATAGGACGAACGGTTCTTAAGTCGATTATTTCACATGAAATGCCTCCTTTAGCCAATTCATCAGCTGCAATAAAAGCTTCTTTAATTATTTTTCCGAAAGAAACAATAGTTACATCAGTTCCTTCTCTTTTAATATCGGCAACTCCCAATGGAATAATGTATTCTCCATCTGGCACTTCACCTTTATCGCCATACATTTGCTCCGATTCCATGAAAATAACTGGGTCATTATCACGAATAGCAGCTTTCAACAATCCTTTGGCATCATAAACCGTAGAAGGTACTACCACTTTTAAACCTGGAGTGTTCGCAAACCAGTTTTCAAAAGCTTGTGAGTGTGTTGCACCTAATTGTCCAGCAGAAGCAGTTGGTCCGCGAAAAACCATCGGCATTGGAAACTGTCCGGCACTCATTTGACGCATTTTAGCCGCGTTATTAATGATTTGGTCAATTCCTACTAAAGAAAAGTTAAACGTCATGTATTCTACAATCGGACGACAACCATTCATGGCAGAACCTACTGCAATTCCAGCAAATCCCAACTCTGCAATAGGAGTGTCAATGACACGTTTTGGGCCGAATTCATCCAACATTCCTTTGGATGCTTTATAGGCACCATTGTATTCGGCAACTTCTTCCCCCATTAAATATACGGCTTCATCGCGACGCATTTCTTCACTCATCGCTTCAGCAATCGCTTCTCTAAATTGTATTGTTCTCATATATAGAATTTCTTAATATCGATTTTGGATAGCAAAAGTAAAAATTAAAAATGATAAAAAAACATAATAAACCTAATTTATACAGCAATGTGACAAGTGCTTATTTATTCAACAAAAGTTAAATCTGTTTTAAAGACTTCAAGCAATAGTAGCGAAATCGATATAATACTGACGTTTTTTAAAAATATATTATGCGCGCATACAAAAAATAGAAATATATTTTATACTTTTACGCTCAGAAATTTTTTTAATCATCTATATAATGAAAATATTAGTTTGCATCAGCCACGTGCCTGATACTACGTCCAAAATTAACTTCGTGAATGGCGATTCTGAATTTGACACCAACGGAGTTCAGTATGTTATCAATCCAAACGATGAATTTGGTTTGACTAGAGCTATTTGGTTTCAAGAACAACAAGGCGCTACCGTTACTGTGGTAAACGTTGGTGGTGCTGATACCGAGCCAACTTTGAGAAAAGCTTTAGCGATTGGTGCTAACGAAGCTATCCGCGTAAACGCTAGTCCTACCGACGGTTTTTTCGTAGCTAAACAATTAGCCGAAGTAGTAAAATCGGGCGGTTACGATCTTGTAATATGCGGAAAAGAATCGTTAGATTATAATGGCGGAATGGTGCCAGGAATGTTAGCAGGATTATTAGGATACAACTTTGTTAATTCGTGTACCGAACTTACTATTGACGGAACTTCTGCAAAAGCAGCTAGAGAAATTGATGGTGGAAAAGAAATCATTTCGGCTGCTCTACCATTAGTAATTGGTGGACAAAAAGGCTTAGTAGAAGAAAAAGACTTGCGCATTCCAAATATGCGAGGCATCATGACCGCTAGAACCAAAGTATTAACCGTTTTAGAGCCTGTTGCTGCTAACTACAACACTAAAGCTGTGAAATTTGAAAAACCAGCGCCAAAATCGGCTGTAAAATTATTCGCTGCAGACGATTTAGACGGTTTAGTAAATGCCTTACACAACGAAGCAAAAGTAATTTAATTGCGAATTAAAAATTACGAATTACGAATTCTTAAAAATTAGAAAAAATGTCTTTATTAATATACGCTGAATCAGCAGACGGAAAAATAAAAAAAGTTGCGTTCGAATTGGCTTCCTATGCTAAAAAAGTAGCAGAATCTTTAGGTACAACGGTTACTGCAGTAACGGTTAATGCCGGAAATGTTACTGAATTATCAAACTACGGTGTCGAAAAAGTATTAAAAGTAACTAACGATAAATTAGCCAATTTCAATGCTAAAGCTTATGCCGATGTGGTTAAACAAGCCGCTCAAAAAGAAGGTGCTAAAGTAATCGTACTTTCTTCAACAACTGATAGTTTATACTTGGCTCCGCTAGTATCTGTTGGTCTTGAAGCAGGTTTTGCATCCAATGTGGTGGGTTTGCCGCTTTCTACTTCACCATTTCAAGTAAAAAGAACGGCTTTTTCAAACAAAGCCTTCAACATTACAGAAATTGCAACCGATATTAAAGTGTTATCCATCGGGAAAAACTCTTTCGGATTGGTTGAAAATAGTGTGTCATTAACCGAAGAAGATTTTGCACCTAGTTTAAATGACGCCGATTTCAGTGTAAAAGTAGAATCGGTTGAAAAAGCAACTGGAAAAGTAACCATTGCTGATGCTGATATTGTAGTTTCGGGTGGTCGTGGATTAAAAGGTCCTGAAAATTGGGGAATTCTGGAAGATTTAGCTAATGTTCTGGGAGCAGCAACAGCTTGTTCTAAACCCGTTTCCGATTTAGGTTGGCGTCCTCACAGCGAACACGTAGGGCAAACTGGAAAACCTGTGGCGACTAATTTGTACATCGCGATTGGAATTTCGGGTGCTATTCAACACATTGCCGGAATCAACTCTTCTAAAGTAAAAGTGGTTATCAATACCGATGCCGAAGCTCCTTTTTTCAAAGTGGCCGATTATGGTATCGTGGGTGATGCTTTTGACATTGTTCCGAGATTGACTCAAAAACTTAAAGAATTTAAGGCCAACAACGCCTAAAAATAAAACGAACTCAATCACAATAAGCTATCTGAAATTATTTTTAGGTAGCTTATTTTTTTATTTTTAGAAGCGAAACTTTTTTGTTACTTTGCAGTCGCAATTCCTGCTATCCGCTAAATTTTTACACCTGTCAGGTTTTAGAAACCTCACAGGTGTAAAAGATACCGCTTCTATCAGGGCTAAACGGTAAACTGTATTGAATAGAGAACCGTTTTCAAAAGAACACTATATTAAAACAAAACTTTGCGACCTTGCGTCTTTGCGAGAAACAAAATGAATTATGAGTTTAGTAAAACTAACGATAAAAGGAATATCCTACAGTCAAACTCAAAATGGTGCCTATGCTCTAATTTTGAATGAAGTAGATGGCGAACGAAAATTACCTATAGTAATCGGAGCTTTTGAAGCGCAATCCATTGCCATTGCCTTGGAAAAAGAAATCAAGCCACCACGTCCGTTAACACACGATTTGTTTAAAAGTTTTGCCGACCGATTTGATATTGTAGTCAAACAAGTCATCATTCACAAACTTGTTGATGGTGTTTTTTATTCGAGTATCATCTGCGAAAGAGACAAAATTGAAGAAATAATTGACGCTAGAACTTCCGATGCCATTGCTTTGGCATTACGCTTTTCGGCGCCCATTTTTACGTACAAAAATATTTTGGACAAAGCCGGGATTTACCTCAATGCCAATCCAGCCGAAATGGAAGGACAAAATACAGAAGATGATGGCGTGCTTTCCTCACCAGAAACTTTCGGGCTAGAAAACAACGATTCAAATTCTGAAAACACCTATAAAAAATTCAGTTTATCAGAACTCCACGAATTGTTAGAAGGAGCCGTTCAAGACGAAGATTATGAAAAAGCAGCTCGCATAAGAGATGAAATTTCTAAACGAGAATCTTAATCTTTTAAACTCATAAACTTATAAATTTTTAAAAGTGAAACAATACCACGATTTAGTAAAGCACGTTTTAGAAAACGGAACTCAAAAAGGCGATAGAACTGGTACCGGAACCAAAAGTGTATTCGGTTATCAGATGCGTTTCGATTTAGCCGAAGGTTTCCCTATGGTCACCACTAAAAAGCTACACCTTAAATCGATTATATATGAATTACTTTGGTTTTTAAAAGGTGATACTAACATTGGGTATTTAAAAGAAAATGGTGTTAAAATTTGGGACGAATGGGCCGATGAAAACGGCGATTTAGGGCCAGTATATGGGCACCAATGGCGCAATTGGAACAGCGAAGAAATCGACCAAATTACCGAATTAATTGAAACGTTAAAAACCAATCCAAACAGCAGAAGAATGTTGGTTTCGGCTTGGAATCCATCAGTATTACCGGATACATCCAAATCATTTTCTGAAAATGTAGCCAACGGAAAAGCCGCTTTACCACCGTGTCATGCGTTCTTTCAGTTTTATGTAGCCGAGGGTAAATTATCCTGTCAATTGTATCAGAGAAGTGCCGATATCTTTTTGGGTGTTCCTTTTAACATTGCTTCGTATGCCCTATTTACAATGATGATTGCTCAAGTTTGCGATTTACAAGTAGGAGAATTCATTCACACTTTTGGAGATGCTCATATCTATAACAATCATTTTGAACAGGTAGCATTACAACTTTCACGTGAACCAAAACCATTGCCAAAAATGATTTTGAATCCGAATGTGAAAAACATTTTCGATTTCACTTTTGATGATTTCACTCTGGAAGGATATGATCCTCATCCACATATTAAAGGAGAAGTAGCAATTTAAGTTAAAATCAAAGTTAACTTAATTACATTCCACTTCTTATCGCTTCTACAGGATCTAATTTAGCAGCAGAAATAGCAGGTAAAATTCCAGCAATTAATCCAATTGCAATGGCTAAACCCGAACCCAAAATGACATTGCCAAAACTCAAGACAAACTCAAAGTCTAATATTTTAGTCAATCCTATTGCAATTAACCAAACTAACAAAATTCCGATTAACCCTCCAATTAAACATAAGATTACCGCTTCAAATAAAAATTGAAACAATATGAATCGATTTTTGGCGCCAAGAGATTTTTGAATTCCGATTAAATTTGTTCGTTCTTTTACTGAAACGAACATAATGTTAGCAACTCCAAAACCTCCCACAAGTAGAGAAAACCCAGCAATTATCCAGCCCCCTAAATTCATGTTCGCAATAATTCCGTCCAGTAAATCAGTAAAACCCGAAAGGACATTGATAAAGAAATTATCGATTTCACCTGTTTTTACTCCTCGTAATGCTCTCAGTTTTTGAGATATTTCTGCTTTAAATGCGTCCATATCAATCTTTTTTTGAGGTTTTATAACAATTACGGGTGTCATAGAATCGTTATTGTCTCCATACATTTTGCGTAAAAAATTTACAGGAATAAAAGCAGAAGTATCGTTGCTGTCACCAAACATACCTGCTCCTTGTTTTTTCAATACGCCGATTATCGTAAAACGCTGTCCATACAAACGAACTTGTTTTCCAATTGGGTCTACATTTTCAAAAAGGCTATTAGCTAATTCATCTCCAATAACCACTACTGCTGCACCTGAATTAGCTTCGGCCTCATTATAGAAGCGACCCTCTGAAAATTCTAATCCTTGAATGTCAATAAATTCATGTGAAACAGGAACAACATTTACACTGCTAACAGATTTTTTTTCATATTTAATGATTTCATTTTTCACAAAAAGTTGGTAACACATTTCCTGTGCTTCTGGAAGAGCGCTTTTTAGATACTCATATTCGGTGTAGGTAACATCAGGGAATTGCTGCCTTTTCCATCTTGGAACAGTTGAAGGGCCAAAAGAGCCTTTAAATAAATAAATAGTATTTTTATCTAAACTGCTTAAATCTTTTTTGATTTTTCGGTCCAATGAATCCACAGCAGCTAAAACGGCAATAATCGAAAATATTCCAATTGTCACGCCAAGAAGCGAAAGAAGCGTGCGCAACTTGTTGTTTCGCAATGCATTCATTGCAAATCCAAAACTTTCACTCAATAATCTAAGATAAACAAGCATGATGGTTTTACTTTCTTGGTCAAATTTAAGGTATTAGTAAATATAATGGTTGAAATGTTACAGAAATTAGGAGGAATTTGTGTTCATCTTTAATTTGTAGGTCTAAATGAGATACTACTAAAATTGAGATGAATTCTTCATGAACTAAAAGAAATTCATTTACTATTTCAATATATGATGGTCGCAACATAAAACAAAAAATCCCTAACTACTTTATTTTAAAGTTATTAGGGAAATTTAAGTGGTACCTCCAGGGATCGAACCAGGGACACATGGATTTTCAGTCCATTGCTCTACCATCTGAGCTAAGGTACCTTGCTACAATTTCAATTTACTCTTGTCTACTAAGAATTCGCTGAACTTGTTTGCGGGTGCAAATATAGAATCATTTTTAATTTATCCAAAACAAATTTTAAAAAAAATCTATTTGTAACTTTGTCCGACTAAATCAACAACCATGCTTTTAGCTATAGATGTAGGAAATACTCAAATTAAAGGAGCTGTTTTTGAACAGGATACATTATTATACAAAGAAATTATAAGCTTTTCAGATTGGAAAAATTCATTGAATACGATTTTAAAAAACTTTCCGAAAATCAAGAATTTGATTATTTCTTCTGTTGGAAAACTCACTGAAAAAGATTTTTTGGAGTTTAATTCTTTGCTTACTGTCGTATTTATTACAAGGCAAAGTCGATTTCCTTTTAAAAACTTATATGCTTCTCCTGAAACGCTCGGAATTGATAGAATGATTTTAGCATCTGGCGCTGTATTGCAATTTCCAATGGTTAATAGATTGGTTATTGATGCTGGTACCTGTGTCACCTATGATTTTATTGATGCAAACAATAACTATCTTGGCGGAGCAATCTCACCTGGAATCAGACTTCGCTATGAATCGCTGCATAATTATACCGAAAAATTACCGTTATTGATGAGAGAAATTCCAAAGCAAATGGTAGGGAATTCTACAGAACAATCTATTCATTCGGGAGTGATAAATGGTTTGATTATGGAAATAGAGGGATTTATTAACTTCAATTTAAATAGAAATGATAACTTTATCATAATTTTAACGGGTGGCGATGCAGAATTTTTGGCTGTACGATTAAAAAATACCATATTTGCCAATTCAAATTTTCTTTTAGAAA